>JAODGV010000011.1 GCA_025464425.1 Methanosarcinales archaeon
GTTTCAAGTGCCAGGTTCTGCAAATCCGCACGGTCACCACCGGTGATCAGAGCAGCCTTCCTCGCTCGTCTGAAATATTTCAGTGCCGATGGTGGTGACATCGCGCCTATCAGGAAACTCTCGATGATAACATCCTCATCACGAGGCTTTACTAACCATTCACCGTTCAGAGCATCGGCGAGCTCACTTACAGATAGTCCAGCGAGGAGCGGGTCATGAGGCAGTACACCCAGCAGCTCTATTCCGCTGCCATCCAGATACCTCTCCTTTATTGACTTGAGATACGCCTTCTTATAACCCGCGAGTTGATTAAATAGTACGAACTGTAGCCGGTCACCAAAAAGCTCTTTAGCTACCATGAGCCGGTCAAGGACGAAATCCGTTGTATAACGAACAACCATGAGGATTATCAAATCGAGCATGTTCGATATATCGCAGTCACATAGCCCGAGCATCTTACCCACCTTGTATTCGATCGCACCCTCCACGAGCACGACATCCTTACCCGAACAGATATTAGCATAAGAGCGCTTCACCTGCTCCCTCAATTCTTCCGTATTCGCTGTACATGCGAATTCCACATACGGTCTGTCAAGCTTTACTGGGCATATGTCGTCCATGACATCACCGGTATCCAGTACCATAGCGGTATTATAGGCATCTTCGTCAATGAGTTGATTACCTATCTTCGTGACACCGACACCAAACGGCTTGAAATAGCCGACTTCAAAGCCCTTATCTCGCAGTATCAGCCCTAAGGCTATTATAACCGCACTCTTACCCGAATATTCCTCAACCGAAGATACCAGCAAGCTCCTCATCCTGAATCCTTCATGGCTGTTATAATTTCGCAGCCATCCTCCTTTATGATTACCGTATGCTCTGCCTGGGAAACCAGACCCTTATCTTCCTCTTTCAAAACAGGATAATCTCTCAGTAGACCCATGCTATTCAAACTCCGGAGTGCAAGATTAAGCCGTTCCTGTGGCAGCCATCGCCTGGCAAATGGCAGTCCTCTATACTTCCTTATCGCACCCAGCAGCTTCCGCGCCTCACGCATACGAACCGGCTTCTCTTTCAGCAGGCTGTATATCTCCACATTACCGCTCTCCACCACTTTACCACCACCATCTGTCGCGAATGGCTCTATCGCAATAACATCGTTTGCCTTCAATCTGATCCCCTGTTTGTGTCCCACATTCGGGATGGTTGGTGGAGCATGTGAGTTGTATCTGAGTAAACCGTGCCCGGATAGATTGACAACGGGCTTGTAGCCACACTCCTTTATCGTATTCCCTATCACCTCCCCTATCTCGCTCGTGGTAACACCATCATGAATTATCTTTATAGCTTCGTTCAACGCAATCTCGGATGCACGCACCAGTTCCTCATGCTCGCCACTCAAATCCACAGTAACCGCGCTATCCGCAATATAGCCATCAATATGAACACCAAAATCGAGCTTCACAATCTCATCGGCGCTGAATACCGCAGTATCATTTACAGAAGGAGTAGCATGAGCCGCCTCCTCATTCCTCGAGATATTACATGGGAACGCAGGTTCACCACCCTTTGCTCTTATACCCTCTTCCACGAATTCCGCAACTTTCAATAGCGACTCGCCTTCCTTCACCAGTTTCAATGCCTCATCACGAACCTCGATCAATATCTTACCCGCAGCTCTATACTTATCTAATATCTGTTCCCATTCCTCTTCTTCCATAGCCCTGTCCGCCATCTTTCTCCCGCTAAATTATAATTATCACTTTTATTTATAATATGCACTATTATACCACCAGGTGGATGTGCGATAGTAAGGAGTGAAAAAAGAGATGAAAGTGCTCGGTAGTGTTGCGATTGGATTGGTGACAGGACTGTTGATAGGCGGAGTAGTGGGCGCATTTGTGCTGCCACTGTATGGTTTCAATTTCAATTATAGTAATGCAAATCCCGGCAATGCAAATGCGATATCACCGGAAGCTGCGGGGAATGAAGCGATGGAGTTCATATCAGAGAATATCCCGCCAGGCGTTAACGTCACATTGATAAACGTTACGGAAGAGAGTGATGTCTACAAAATCACCGTCAATATCTCTTCTATGGGCATGTACCGGACGATAGAGACCTACATGACCATGGATGGCAAGCTGCTCTTCCCGCAGGGTATCAACGTAGAGAAAGCGAAGAAGAGCCGAACTATTGGAGATTTCATCATCAGCGGCGATGAACTCTGCCGGGATGAAGCAACAGGCAAGCCGGTTATTTACTTCTTCGGCTCTGACGGATGCCCGCACTGCAAGTGGGAACATCCGGTGATTAAAGAAGTGGCAACGAAGTTCGAAGGATACATATCATTCCACGATAACATGAATAACTTTACTGCCGATAGAGACATATTCTCGAGATACAGCACGGGTGGCGTGCCCACGATTGTGCTGGGCTGCCGGTTCTATCGCGTTGGCTCGGGTGAGAATCAGGGCAGAGCCCAGGAGGCGAAGATACTCACAGCGCTCATCTGTAATCTGACAGAGAACAAGCCAGTAGATGTCTGTTCCGCACCGGAAATACAAGAACTGATCGCAAAAATATCTGGCTAAAATAAAAATAAAATAAAAAAATAAGGAGGATATTTTACCTCCTTTTTATATATTTACCAGCCAGCTCAGAGTATCTCGATAAGCTGGATATCAAATGTCAGGTCTTTGCCAGCCAGAGGATGATTCGCATCCAGTGTGATGTGGGATTCTCTTATGTCAGCTATAGTGAGCACGATTATACTGCCGTCCGGCTGTCGGCTCTGTAACTGCATCCCTATTTCCGGCTTCAGCCCTTCTGGCAACTGAGTCTTCTCAATCTCCAGTATAAGGTCCTCTCGCCGCTGCCCGTAGGCTTCCTCAGCCGGTATCTTAACGGTCTTTGATTCGCCAGGGCGCATTCCCACCACAGCTTGCTCAAAACCCGGTATTATCTGCCCGCCACCTATTGTGAATAGAAGTGGATCCTCTTCTGTGGAAGCATCAAATACCGTACCATCATCCAATTTACCTGTATAGTGTACCTTGACGGTATCGCCATATTTCGCCTGTGTCATCGCTTTTTTACCTCCTTATTTAACAGTAGAATATAAAGATGGGGATGATATAAAAAGAGCAGGCTGTATCATAGACAGGGCACTGAGAACCTGCTTATTATCTCCACTTGTTTTGCTCATCCCATTCATCCCATCATACCTACGGATATGATCGAGCATATTCATTAAATTAATTTATATAGAAGATGGAAGATGGAATTTGAATCCCGGCTGATAAAGGCTATTCGGGCATTGAACAGGCATCTACCCGCGGAACGGAAGACACTTGCCGCACTATTGCGTGAGGATAAGCCCGCGGTTCGCGGTAGAGACGATACGATTCAGCGTATAAAGAAGGATGAACTGGAGAAGATAGCGAACTTGATACCAGAGGCGTATTATCCGCAGTTGAAACTGCCGATATACATAGAACTCACGCCCGATTATGGCAGGGGTATATCAAGGATAAGGGGCAGGATAGAGTGTGAAGTGGTGCTGAAATTGCTGCACAAACCAGGAGCCGGTGACACGATCTTCATCTATCGTGAGGATGTAAGGCGATTGAGGCGCGAACTGCCAACTGCTACTCAGTACGCATTCGTATTCACACAGGAGTGGTGATTTCATAATTTTAATCTTAATCTTAATCTTAATCACAATCCCGTAATGAGATCAAGCAGAGCGGTCTTTGGATCCTTCGCCTTCACCACCCCGGAAGCTAATAACACACCATCCGTACCGAGTTCAATTGCAGCGCGAACATCATCACCGCTTGTTACTCCCGCGCCACAGAGCACCACGCAATCGCTGTACACGGACTTCACCGCATCGACCGTATTTGCCACTATCTCTGGATCCACCTTCGATACCGCTCTACCACTGCCTATCAACTCAGGAGGCTCAACTGCTATGGCATAAGGCTTCAATTCTGCAACTGCACGGCTAACCGGTATATTATTCGTGCATACAATAGTCATCAGGTTCAGATCCGCAGCTCTTCTCACTATGAACTCAATATCCGCTATTTTGAGCCGGTGCTCCGAATGATTCACCAGGGTACCGGCTGCACCCGCTTCCTTCACCGACTCCAGTGTTACAAACCCGGTGTGACTGCCCGGCTCTATGGCATCCACATGCTGAGCGAAGCACGGTATATTAACGGCTGAAGCTATTTTCGCGAGTTCCACCTGCTGCGGGCATATAGCAATACTCACGCCCTGTTTCGATGCCACATCTGCACATATCTTCGCGAGTTCAAACCCCCTTCGACCGGCAGATTCCGCATACGACTTCACGTTCAATACTATTACAGGCGTTCCTAATTTCGTTCCGCCACCCATCCCTATTATTCACCCCCTCTTAAATCTATGTTTCTATGATTTAAACATTGGGAACATGTTATATGTATAGCTATTGATTATATGCTGGAAAAGTATTTGTTATAATACATGAAAAAACACTCCGTTCATTACGCACTCATAGATAAGGCACCTCTTTTTCCGCTATTTTTTGCCTCACGGGGATAACGAAATAGAAAGTCGAACCTTTCCCGGGCTCACTCTCCACCCATATCTTACCCCTGTGCGCTTGTATGATTCCTTTAGCGATAGCCAGTCCTAAACCTGTTCCACGATGCTCCCTCACCATAGAGGTATCAATTTGAGAGAATGGCAGGAACAATTTATCTTGATCGGCTTTTGAAATCCCGACACCATGATCTGTTATACGAAACATAACATTTTCACCCAGTTGCTTGGTTTCGACGAGCACTTCAGATGATTTTTCAGAGAATTTTATTGCATTGTTTAGTAGATTGCCTATTGCCTGCTGTAATCTTTCGGCATCACCGATGATCACAGGCAGATCAGCCAGCTTAGCGGTTATTTTTATGCCCTTCTCCTTAGCGAAGGCATCTTGCACTTTTATTGCTTCCTTAACCGTATCGTTGAGACTCATGGGCTTGAAGGACATCCTGATTCGCCCTGCTTCCAGTCTTGATATGTCCAGTATATCAGCAATCAGATTGTCCAGCCTCGCCAGATTTCTGAGAGCTATTTCTATGCTATTCTTCTGTTCTTCGGTCAGTTCGCCCATGTAACCTTCTTGAAGCATCTGTAATTGAGCTTTGATCGGAGTAAGTGGCGTTTTCAACTCATGGGACGTTATAGAAAGGAACACGGTCTTCATTCTTGCCACCTCCTCCAGACCCACCACCTTCAACTCCAGTTCGCGGTTGAGTTTTTGAATCTCCTCCTCCGCCTTCTTCCGTTCCGTTATGTCTCTGAATATGGTTAATTTAGATATACTGCCGTCTGCGTTTCTCAGCGGTGTCTCAATGAGGTCATATGTTTTGTTCTGCCTGCGAGAGTGCCACTCCCATCTGACAGTCCGCCCTTTCATCACCTCCGAAAGTTTGCACAGCGGGCAGGGCTCTTCGCGATCATGAAACGCTGCATAGCAAATACTCCCCTCCTGATCACCAAACTCATCACGCAGGATCTTATTCATAAACTCCACTTTATAGTCCGCGGAGACGACATACACACCATCAGCCATGCTCTCAAATATCAGATTCAGGTTGTCTCGCTCTGCTTTTATCCGCCTTCTTATCTCCTCTGCCCTCCTTTTTTCCTCATGCAAAAGAGCTTTAGCGTGTTCACCGCTGACGAATCCGACGAGATAAGCCACGGCGAAGAAGACAATTGCTCTTTGCAGAGCGCTGAGAGTCACGATACCGAAGCTAAAATCTACGGAGATGAGTGTTGTGACGAGATGAAAAGCCCCGAGGAATATTGCAACGTAAATAGCTCTCATGTGATACCATACACCCGCCATAATGAGGGGGATATAGAAGAAATGTGTGTACATGATTTCTCTACCCAATATGAAGGTAACATAAACATCCAGAATAATGCAGGCTAATATAGCATTAAACAGGAGAAGAGCTTTTATCTTCTCAGATTCTATGCCGGCGAAGTGGTATCCGATTCCCATATGCCCTTCTATTTGAGACACGGATTTACACGGTTCTCTTCATCGCCTCTTCGATGGAATCGAGCAGTTCTCGCACGGTAAACGGCTTCTCAATGAAGCCCACAACCTGATTAAATGCGAGCAGCTCCTCCTCCTCCGCTTCCTGCAAATTGACCGCGGTCAGGAATATGATTTTTGTATCTGCCAATCTACTGTCCTTCTCTATCTCGCCCAGTACTTCCTTAGCAGTCAAGCCGGGCATCATTATATCAAGCAGGATGACATCGGGTATTTCTTCCTGTAATTTGTCCAGGCACTCATGCCCATCTTTGGCTTTGATTGTTTTGTAATTGTTGGCATCGAGTATCTGTGCGACTGAAAGCAGAACATCGGGTTCGTCATCCACAATCATGACGGTCTTTCTCTCGCTCATCATTCAACAATTTATCCTCTGGTTTTCCGGTGTGACGACGGCGATGAGTTGAAGCGGTCCTTTTTTACCTATTATCAGAGAAGCGGATAATCGGGCATCGAACTCCGAGCCATCCTTTCGGAGTGCAACCAGAAGCCCTTCCCATGTGCCTTTCTCGCGTACCGCGGTCAGGGCATCTCCGGCTTTAGCTTTATCTTTCCAGAAATCAAGGCAGTTGCGACCCAGGACCTCGCTTTCATCCTCATAGCCCCACAGTTCCAGGAATGCCGGATTCACATATGTCTGTTTCCCTTCCATATCAGCCATAAAAATAGGTTGAGTGGAGATTCTGATGGCATCGGCTTTGAGTTTCCACTCCTCTTCTGCTTTGATTTTGGCGATACCACCGGCAATCGTCTCAGATACACCTGCGAGTAAACTTCGGTCATCATCAGAAATAGCGTTTCCGAAGCGAGAGAGGATGATGAGCGCGCCATGAAGCTCACCTCTGGTCTTCAATGGAATCACGTAGCACTGTTGAAGATTATATGCCCTGGCTAAGTGAGAAGCGGGCAGTGCGAGAGGGTCATTCTTATCCATGCCTTTGACCCTGTGAGTCCGGGAGAACTGTATAAATAAGGCTGCTTTGCGGTTGATTGACTCAGTAGCTATTCTTCTCTTCCATTCAGCGGCATCACTCTTCTCATCCTCAGGTGGATAACCTATCCGGGCATAACATGAGAGCGTATCGCTAATGGGTTCGTAAATCAGGATGTCACCGAAGTCGAAGGTGATGACGTCACGCAAATTTTTGAGTATCGTGGAACACAACTGGTTGATCGTATAAGACCTGTTAACGGCTTCTCCGAGCAGACGATGGAGCTCAGAGAGATTCTTTATTCGCTTCTCATACTTCACCTTCTCCGTGATGTCGCTGATAATAGCGATGATGGATGAGGAGCCGTCGGGATTCTCCACACGCCTCGCTTTGATGTCAATAATTCTACCCGCTTTGTCCTCCTCGATGGTTTCCACTTCCTCTGCCGTTCCCGCTATGATCTCCGCTATTTTAGCGTGGTGGTCTGGAGATGCGTGCCCGAAGAATGCGTGCTGATATTTCTGCCCGATGCAATTACCATAAAGTGCGGTCAGATATCGGTTCATGAAGAGGATATTGAAATCAAAGTCGAGAATAAGAATGCCTTCGGGCATATCAGAGAGAATACGTGAGAATATCTTCTCGGTATAGGTCTTCTCATCTTCGCGTAAGGTGAATATGTGCTGCAGGGGTGATTTACTCACGAACCACACCTTTGCACGCCCTATTTGCTTGTAAGATATGCGTCCGTCAGCACGCAGGTGATTCAGGTACTTGGAGAGTGTATGCCGCCCGAGTGGCACAGCCTTTGAGATTTCATCTATGGTTGCGCCTATACCCCCGATGTTCTGTATGGCATCAATTATTCTGGAGTATATCTCTTCTGGTTTCATCTTGAATTGAAGACTCAGGTTTATCTTTAAATTCCCGAAATGGATATGGCATGCTCGTCTTACCGATGCCTGCCTGCCGTTACAGATTCATTCCAATCCCGCCTTCTCCCTCAGTCTCTTATAGTCCGCTTCCACCCTCGCCTGTATCTCCTCTATCACATCATCAGATAGATGTCTGAACCTGCCCTGGTGCTTAAAGTATTCCCTGACCGGTCTAAGCTCCGGTAGATCTATGCTCAAATGGTATTCTCCATTGACCACCTCATAAAGCGGGAATATACCGGTCTCTACCGCCAGACGACCCAGTTCGACCGATATATCCGGGCGACACCGCCAGCCAGTAGGGCAGGGCGAGAACACATGGATATATGCGGGTCCTGCCATATCGAGCCCCCTGCGCACTTTATCCATCAAATCAAACGGATAAGATGGACATGCCGTTGCTACATACGGGATACGGTGCGCAACCGCGATCTCAGGCATGTTCTTCTTCCACGTCATCTGCCCCAGCGGGCGCTTCTCACCCACAGGCGCAGTGGTCGTCCATGCGCCATAGGGTGTAGCAGAAGAACGCTGTATGCCTGTATTCATATACGCCTCGTTATCGAAGCATACATAGAGGAAATCATGCCCGCGCTCCATTGCACCGGATAATGCCTGTATTCCTATATCTGATGTCCCGCCATCACCCGCGAAACCCACGAACTTTACACCCTTCGACGGTATCTTACCCTTTCTTATACGCGCTTTATATGCAGATTCTATACCCGACACTACCGCTGCAACATTCTCAAACAGCGTGTGAATCCATGGTACGCGCCACGAAGTTTGCGGTAACAGCGAAGAGATGATCTCTATACAGCCCGTTGCTGTAACGATGATGACATTCTTACCCAGTGCTTTACATACCAGTCGGACAGCAAGAGCCTCTCCACAGCCTATACATGCACGATGCCCTGGAGCGAAATTCTCTTCGGTGGTTACTTCTCGCGGTATAAACAAAATCTCCTCACTCATCTCTATTACTCCCTTATCCCGATCAGCTCAGGCTTATCCTCTCTCTCCTCACCCGCATTTACACGTTCCCGCGCACGTTTTATCATGTACCTGAATTCAGCAACAGAGATGTCCCTGCCGCCGAGCCCACCGATGAAGCCAATGACCGGCGGTCTCTCCACAAGATTATAAAGTGCAGACCGCACCTCTGAGCAGACAGGACCACCCATACCGAACGATATCGCCCTGTCCAGTACAACAAGCAGTTCAATATCCTTTACCGCAGCTCTCAACTCAGCAAACGGAAAAGGACGCCAGAGCCGCAACCTTATGAGCCCCACCGCTTCTCCCGCATCCCGCATCTCATCAACCGCCAGCATGGCAGTCTCACTGAGGCTGCCCATGACCAGTAGCGCAATTCTTGCATCTTCCATCCTGTACAGTTCCACCGGTGAGTAATAACGCCCAAATATACGCCCAAACTCTTCCCAGGTCTTCAATATCTTCTGCTTCGTCGCTTCAAAATCCACTTCCTGCGCCTTCTTCGTCTCTGGATATATAAAAGGTGGTGCATAACAGCCCATACTCACAGGCTTATCGGGATCCAAGACAAAAGGATGCTCATAATCGGGTATGAAATCCCGTACATCCTCTTCTGCCGGCAATTCCATATCCTCTATTACATGCGAGAGGTAGAAGCCGTCAATATGAACCATAGCGGGGAATAAAACCTCTTCTGCCATGCGATAAGCGCAAACAGTGAGATCAAACGCCTGCTGGTTGTTCTCCGCAAACATCTGTATCCAGCCAATATCACGTAATGACATCGCATCCGAATGGTCACACCATACAGAAAGAGGAGCCGACAGCGCTCTGTTCGCCGCAACCGCAACAACAGGCAATCGCATCGAAGAGGGGATATAGAGCACCTCATGCATCAATTCCAGACCCTGACCCGCTGAGCATGTAAATACACGTGCACCCGCAGCAGAAGCACCCACACACGCACTCATCGCCGAATGCTCACTCTCCACACATATGAATTCCGCATCCAGCTCGCCGTTCGCAACCATCTCAGCCAGTCGCTCAACGATATGTGTCTGTGGCGTAATAGGATACGCGGCTATAACATCCGCATTCACCATCCTGACTGCTTCAGCAACAGCGAAAGAACCTTCCAGTCCCACTATCCTGCCCATCGTTATCAAATTAAAGATCGTGTCTTATAAAAAATAAGTTTCGATGATTTTGTATTAATGTGATGAGTGGTGGGTGGCGCGCCGCTATGGAGCACGATATAGCACCATGACCAACCTTATTTATCAGTATGATATAATGTAACGAGATAAGAGGAATGAAATTGAAAGTTATGTATGATAACGAAGCAGAAGGAGGTTTAGAGTCTGACTGGGGTTTTTCATGCCTGATAGAGGAAGGAGGCAGGAAACTGCTGTTTGATACCGGCGCATCCGATTCGATACTGGCACGAAACATGGAGAAACTGGGTATAACGCGAGAAGAGATAGAGGTAATCGCACTTTCACATGAGCACTGGGACCATATCGGCGGCTTAAATGCGGTATTACATCCTGATGTGGTGGTGTATGTCCCGACATCCTTCACTGCGGCGACAAAGAAGAAGCTCAGACGAAACGTGGCGGAGCTGAGGGAAGTATCCGGACCAGAGGAAATAATGGCGGGGATTCATACGACCGGTGAGCTTGGTGCGGGCATAAAGGAACAGTCACTGGTTCTCGATACGCGAATTGGCGAGATGGTACTGACTGGCTGTGCACATCCGGGACTGGATACCATCATGGATGCAGCGCGTATATTTGGTGATATAGGCGGTGTGATGGGTGGTTTCCACGGCTTCGACAAGCTGGAACTGCTGAATGGGCTGGAGAAGATCATACCATGCCACTGTACAGTTCGCAAAACGGAGATACTGGAACGGTATCCGGGGGTGGCGGTGAAGTGTGCAGCGGGGAAAGAAATAGAAGTTTGAAGATCAATCTTTAAAGATCAATAATCGGATTCCAGCCGGTTCTTAGCCCTGAGGTATACTGCTGGTATACCCTCCCGCTGCAACTTACGCCTGAGTCCCGCATCGTTCGTGAGAACCGCGGCATCTTTCTTCCGCGCCATGCTTATTATCTTATTATCGGTATCGCCACCAGCGGTATCCTGTGCTATAAGCACCTTGCGCTTACTCATGTACTCGCTCAGGATGCGATAGCCAAGTTCAGCTGCTCGCTTCGTCTTGCCTCTCCTGCGTCTCAGAGCATCGAGCTCCCTTAATACCGACTCGGGTATAATTATCTCGATATAGCCCATACGCTGGAGTTCATCGAAGATATCAACGCCAAAAGTGCCTGGAACGAGTAATGCGTTCGTGTCCACCACCACACTCTTCCTGTGCAATTTTCAACCTTTGAATACCGGCTTTCGCTTATCTATAAACGCCTGCAAACCTTCTTTCGCATCGTGAGTTGAGATAGCGGAGCCGAAACATTCCGATTCATAGCGCAATGCCCGTTCCAGATCCATCTCCAGCCCGTTATTCACCACGAGCTTTAATGTCCTCAGAGCAAGTCTGCTCTTCGTCCGTAACTTGTTGAGCACGGTATCAACAGCGGCATCAAGTTCTGCTACTGGTACCACCTGATTCACGAGTCGCAACATGAGTGCCTCTTTTGCATCTATCGGCTCGCCGGTCATGAGCATCTCAATCGCTTTCGTCCTGCCTACCAGCCGTGCGAGCCGCTGTGTACCGCCACCACCGGGAATGATGCCCAGATTGACCTCCGGCAGTCCGAATATCGAGCTATCAGAGGCTATTCGGAAGTCACATGCCATTGCGAGCTCGAGACCACCACCGAGACAGAACCCATTTATTCGCGCTATCACCGGCTTGCTGAGCTGCTCCAGGTAACTTATGACACTATGTACCCAGAGTGACCAGTCACGTGCCCCGACAGGGCTCATATCCTTTAGCTCATGCACATCGGCACCTGCACAGAACGCACGGTCGCCCGCACCGGTTATTACTATCGCTCGTACCGACTCATCAGCTTCGATATCCGCCAGCAGGGCTCTTAATTGCCGCAATAGGGGTGTATTCAATGCATTGAGCGCATCCTCGCGGTTCAATGTTATGGTCGCCACATCATCCCGCCTCTTATATAATACTTCTTTACCCATCTCAATCACATCGCACTCCTTATACCCAGCAATCGCCTTATCACGACCGTCAACGGGAATGAACATATCATGTACCAGAGTAACCAGTACGGTATTCTGAATACGAAGGAGTGTGTAAGGTCTTTAGCACCGATGAGCGGGAAGAGTGATATTTCCGAAGGTGCATAATCCCACATCCAGAAGAATATCGGGAGCGTGATGATCATGATATAAACCATCGGTTTCAATTGCTGCCGCATCAGTTCGCCGGAGAATTGCGCCTGTCTGCTCATTATTTCAGCCCGCTTCTTCTCTATTCGCTTGAGTCTGTGCTTGTTATTCTCCCGCTTCGCTTCTAAATACTCCTTCTGTAGCTCTCTCAATCGTTTCTGAAACTCCTTCGACTTCTCCATCAGTTCCCAGTTCGTTGTGTATTTCTGTATCGTTGAGGTATAAAACCCTGTGAGAACCGCCAGGATAAGGACAGTGAGCATGAAATTACCGATGAAAGACGCAAACGGACCAAGAACATTATTCATGACCGAGCTTATATCATTACGATACATGATCGAGCCAAACATGACGAACAGTCCCAGACCCATAATCGCGCCATCTATGAGACTCTTCACCATCTCCTTCTTATTCGTTGTTTTGGTCTTCATCTGCATAAACAATTGATTTATTTTTAGATAAGATTTTTTATTTGGCGCCCGGAATAATTTAAATTATGAGTAGACCACTGATCGTGCAGAGCGACAAGACGATTCTGCTGGAGGTGGATAATCCCGAGTTTGAGGATGCCCGTGATGCTATAATACGGTTTGCTGAGCTCATTAAGAGTCCTGAGCATGTTCATACGTACAGAATAACCAATCTATCACTGTGGAACGCGGCAGCTACCGGCATGACCGCATCGGAGATTGTTGCAGCTCTGGAATCGTTCAGCCGATATGAAGTACCTGAGAATGTCATACGGGACATAGAGGATTACATATCGAGATACGGGCGATTGAAGCTGGAGAAGCATGCCGGAGCGGTTGTACTCAGGAGTGAGGATGAGATACTGCTGAAGGAGGTGACGAGGAACAAAGCGGTTCAGCGTTACCTCACGGGTGAGCAGATAGATGCTCGAACGGTGGTTGTGGAGCCGGGAGCGCGTGGTTACATAAAGAAGGCGCTTACTGATATCGGGTTTCCAGCGGAGGATCTCGTGGGGTATGTAGAAGGAGAATTCTTCCCGCTTCAGCTGCGTGAGACCACGAGAGCAGGACTGCCGTTCTCGCTGCGTAAGTACCAGAAGGAAGCGGTAGACGCGTTCTATGCAGGCGGCAGTGCAGCGGGTGGCAGTGGTGTTGTGGTACTGCCATGTGGAGCGGGCAAGACGATGGTGGGTATGGGGGTAATGGCGAAACTGGAGACCAATACGCTCATAATCACCACCAGCACGGTCGCTTCACGTCAGTGGCGGGATGAGCTGCTGGACAAGACTGACCTGGTGAGTGATGACATAGGCGAGTACAGTGGAGAGAAGAAGGAGATCAAGCCTATAACCATTGCCACGTATCAGATTCTAACATACAGACCGAGACGTAAAGGGCAGACTGATAACGCATATTACCCGCATTTCGCATTGTTTAACGAGCGGAACTGGGGTCTGATAATATATGATGAGGTGCATCTGCTGCCCGCGCCGGTATTCAGGATAACTGCGGAACTGCAGGCGAAGCGGCGATTGGGGCTGACCGCAACGCTTGTGCGAGAAGATGGCAGGGAGAAGGATGTATTCTCGCTCATCGGACCCAAGCGATACGATGCACCATGGAAGGAGTTAGAACAGCAGGGCTGGATCGCCGAAGCGATCTGTAACGAGATAAGGTTGGGTATGGACGATGAGCGCAGGCTGATGTACGCACTCGCATCAGACAGGAGTAAGTATCGAATTGCAGCGGAGAATCCACGTAAGCTGGAAGTGGCGAAGCAGATAGTGGAGTACCATCGTGCACGGGGTGATAAGATACTGGTGATAGGTATGTATATAGAGCAGTTAGAGCAGATAGCGAGGATGCTCAATGCACCGCTTCTCACCGGTAAGACGCCGAATCGTGAGCGAGAGAAGCTTTATGACGATTTCAGAAACGGTAAGCTGGATACGATAGTGGTCTCCAAGGTAGCGAACTTCGCAGTTAACCTCCCGGATGCAAATGTCGCGATACAGATCTCAGGTACATTTGGTTCACGTCAGGAGGAGGCGCAGCGGCTCGGTCGGATACTGAGACCCAAAGCTGACGGGTCTCCCGCATTCTTCTACTCGCTTGTGAGTAAGGATACGAAGGATCAGGACTTCAGTGCCAGGCGGCAGTTGTTCCTGACCGAACAGGGCTATCGGTATGTGATAACTGATACATTTGAGGTATAATGGAGATAGAGCGAAAAGCCCCGTACAGGTATTACCCGCAGCCCGGCGAGGGGTTTGGTATAGCCCGTGAAGTGCCGCGATGTGTATCAGCCTGTCCTGCGTGCTGCGATGTTCACGGGTATCTGCGGCTTGTGCGTGAGGGTAAGCACAGTGATGCGTATTCGTTGATAATGGATACGATACCGTTTCCCGCAACCATCGGCAGGATATGTCATCATCCGTGCGAATTGAGCTGTCGGCGTGGTTATTTCGATGCGCCGGTATCTATTGCCGCGGTGAAGCGATTCGCGGGTGATTACGTGCATGCCCCCGGAACCATACAGAAAACCGACCGGAAACGTGTGGCAGTAATCGGTGCCGGACCCGCCGGACTCACCGCTGCTTTCCGGCTGGCATGTAAGGGCTATGAGGTGAAGGTCTATGAGAAACTGCCGATAGAAGGTGGCATGCTATTTGCCGGTATACCCCCGTACAGATTGCCAAAGGACGTATTGAAGGCTGAGATAGAGGCAATCAAGCAGTCCGGTATAGAGATAGAAACGGGTAAGGAGATAGATAAAGAGGAGTTTGAGCGGTTAAGGCGTGATTATGATGCCATATTCATCGCCACGGGTATGCATGAGAGCAGGCGACTGGGCGTGGAGGGAGAGCACCTGAGGGGAGTCATACATGGCATTGAGTTCCTCCGTGAGTTAAATCTGAATGGCAGTGTGCCTCATACCGGTAAGCGAGTGGCGGTGATAGGCGGTGGTAATGTGGCTATGGACGTTGCAAGAAGTCTGATTCGTATGGGTGCGGACGTGACCGTAGTCTATCGTAGGACACGAGCGGAGATGCCAGCCAGCGAGGAGGAGGTTCGAGAAGCGGAAGACGAGGGTGTGAAGTTCGTATTCCTGGCTACACCTGCGAGGATCATCGGCACAGAGAGAGTGGAGAAGCTGGAACTGGTCAGGATGAAACTGGGTGCGCCCGATGAATCCGGCAGGAGGCACCCGATACCGATAAAAGGACTGCGATTCACCATGGATGTTGATATGGTGATACCGGCAATAGGGCAGACCTCAAACCTCGAGTTCCTCGAGGGTAGCGGTGTTGATATAGAAAGAGACAGGATAAAAGTGGATGAGTCACGTGCAACAACAGCAGAGGGCATATTCGCAGGTGGCGATTGCGTTCATGGTGCTGCATTCGCCGTTGATGCAATTGCTGATGGTAATATCGCTGCGGAGTCAATAGACCGTTTTCTAAGTGGTGTAAATGAACTGCAACGTCGTGTGAAGCACAAGCAGGAGGAACTCCCGGGTGAAGTGGAATACATACATGAGGAGTTGAGTCTCGAGCATGAGCTGGAATTGATAACCCATGCAGGCAGGTGCGAGATACCGGAGATTGATATAGAGGAGCGTAAGAGCAGTTTCAAAGAGGTGAAGCAGTGCTTATCAGAGACTGAAGCTATTAAGGAAGCTGATAGATGTCTGAGCTGTCGTGGCTGTCTCCTCACCGTTAAGGATTTGAAAGCAGAGGTGAAAGACGCGGATGAGTACATAGCGAGACTGGTGCATCACACAGGTGTGAATAAATGTGCGGAATGCGGCGAGTGCACTGCTTCATGCCCGGTTGCCGCAATAGACATCGGGTTCTCGCCACGTAAACTCGCAGGCATCGCTATGATGGAGGATGTATCCAGACTGGCGTTAAGTGAAGGTATATGGTCATGTATCACCTGTGGCATATGTAATGCTGTATGCCCCTATGGTGTGGATTTCCTGGGGTTCATACAGGGTTTGAGGGTTCTGGCGGTCAGTCGTGGCAATGTACCGCACTACGCCATGCAGAAGCAGATGGAGGAGATGATAAGCAACACCGACAGGCTGAGCTGGCTTGAGGGTGCGCACGACCTGGAAGTTGCTTCGAGTGGCGAAGTCTATTATTTCTGTGGCTGCCTGTCATATCTCGACCGTGTATATAGCGACCGGAGGAATTTGAGATTGCTTGATATCGCACGCAGTGCGGTGAGACTGCTCAACCATGCCGGTATAGTGCCTGCGGTGAGCCGTGAAGAGAGGTGCTGCGGGCATGACCTGCTCTGGCTCGGTGATGAATCGGGCTTCAAAACGCTGATGAATGCAAATATAGAGGTGATAAGAGCGAGCGGGGCGAAGACCGTGGTATTCTCCTGTGCGGAATGCCTCAGGACTTTTGAAGTGGACTATCGCAGATTTTACGGTGACGACCTGGAGTTTGAACTCGTACACATCTCTGAGTTTTTGCGTGATAAGGCACTGAATCTGAAGGAATCGGAGCTCGTTATTACGTATCACGACCCGTGCCGGTTGCGACATCTCAGGCTGTATGAGCCACCAAGGGCGATGCTCGCCCGTATACCGGGTCTGAAGCAGGTGGAGATGAGGCATAACAGTGAGCATGGGCTGTGTTGCGGTGTGAGCAGTTTGTTGAGCTGCAGCCCTGTGGCGAGAGCGATGCAGCGTGCAAGGCTGATAGAAGCAGAAGAGACAGGCGCATCAAAGCTCGTTGTTACATGCCCGAAATGCTGGATACATCTCGATTGCGCGATTGAGAATGATGTTGAAATGAAGGGTTACAGGCTGGAAATAGCGGATCTGACAGCTCTGATCGCGGCTCATATAAAGTAATTGCTTGCTGCGATGGAATATTAGGTGTGAGTATGGTATAGTATAGCATCCATTTAACCTGAAACTTCTCACATGAGTGAGGTGATGGTGGAGTTGAAGCTGGAGGATATATAAAATCCTTTATAAAATCCTTTTCTCACCGGTAACTTCACGGTCATACAACATATATCGCGGGTTTAAGTGGTACTGCCACCTGTCTCTTATTACCCGGGTCGTATTCACCATTAATAACGACCTCACACCCGAACACTCGCTCCAGATAGCTGCGTTCACGTGCCAGAATCGCATCCTCATCCAGTTCAGAATATTCAATGTTGCTTTTCATCACTCGTTTCACGAACTCCACCGTCGTCTTATCCTTACGCACCTGTATAGCCGCTCTTATCTTATCCTTCGCCGGTACATCCTTTATTGCACGCAATATCTCATACTTCCACGGCTCCGCAGTATACACATATATCCTCTCCGGGTGTTCGATTCGTGCCACACGCAATATCTCCTTTATATCCTCCACCAGTGAGACCAGATACTCCTCCTCCCGTTCCTCTCGCTCGTCCATGAGCTCCGTCCTCACCTCCGGCAGCTTCGCACGCGATATGAATCCCTCGTGCCCCAGTCTGTGCCATATCTCCTCGCATATATGCGGTATTATCGGTGATAGCACTATCAACCACGCATCCATCACGTTCCTCACTATCCTGCGCCGTCTCGCCACGTTCGTTCGCTGCTCGTAATACCTCACATCATTCACCATCTCAAAGAACATGTTTATACCTGCATCTCTTATCCTGAACGCTCTGAAACGCTCAATCGATTCCTTTAACCTGCGATAGAACCGGGCAATCAGCCACCGGTCCATATGCATGAATTCCGACTCTTTCAGCGCAGCTTCTTTGATACTATCCTCAAATAGCGCCACAAGCGCATTGAACTTCCGCCTTAACGCATCCACATCCTCCTCACGCCAGTTGACCACCGCGCCGAAGTCCGCATTTATCGCACAATACAGCCGGTACAGGTCCACACCATAGAGCTCGGAGACCTTTGCCAGCGGTATCACGTTGCCCCTGCTCTTCGACATCTTCTTACCTTCTCGTATCATCAGTTCGTTCAGTGTGATACCGCCCGGCAACTTATGCTCCGGGAATATCGCTACATGGTGCATCAGGAAGAAGACCAGATGGTTGCTCAGATGCGGCGGTGCCGTATGTCTGAGATCGTTTGGATACCAGTATTCAAACTCCGCCCTTATCCTCTTCAATAAGTCTTCATTAACGCCCGTATCACGTGCCACCGCCGCAGCATCACCTGTGCCCAGGAAGACATAATCAAAGAAAGTTTCAGTCAGACTCTCCACCGGCACTCCTCTCAATAAGTGCGCTATCGTATATAACGCCATATATATCGTGGAATCACTCAACGATTCGATTATCCATTCGCGATCATACGGGAACCTGGTACCCAGCCCTCTCTTACGTGCACAGGGACGCAACGCCAGCCAGTCAATGATTTCATGCATATATGCCCTGTACTTCTCAGGATAGAATATCATATGCGAGACGAGTTTATGTGCACGGTCTTTCCACCAGCCCGCACGATAATCTATGAACCACTGGTCTTCAAGAACCGCTACAATCACCTTCGCACCGCTCCTCGTCACCGCTTTCCTCGAAGTCTCATAAAATACGTCTGCAACGCCCAGAGTGCGAAGCCAGACCTTCACTTCATCTTTTATATCCGCTATCTTTATACCTGCGAACCTGCCACACCGCTCGTTCAATACACCACGATAGAACTCCGCTTTATAAATGGTCTGCGTTGCTTCTTCCAGCCGCTCATCCGTCTGGCTCTCTATGCCCATCTCTTTGCATATATCCGCTGCCGGGAGGTCATAACCCTCTATATCTATTATCTTTATCGGCTCGATAGCCAGTCCCTCTCCCTTCCGTTTCAAATCCTCCACCGCAATATAATCATAAGGTGCATGCGCCGGCACCGAGTACACCACTCCTGTGCCAACATCCGGGTCAACGAAACTTGCGGGTAAAACCGGCACTTCCCTGCCGGATACTGGCTCCTTCACTCGCTTATTCACGAATTCACTGCCCGCAATCTCGGCTAAAATCTCTATACCGGCACCTGCTTTCTGGTATCTCAGCTTCTCACTCGCTTCTTTCGATACTATCCATACCTCATCGTTCATCCTCAATCTCACATACTTCGCATCCGGGCTTATCCACAGGTTCGTCACACCAAATATCGTCTCTGGTCGCAGCGTCGCCGCAATGAGATAACTGCCATCATCAAGCTCGAACTTTAGCGTTGTATGTTCTATCACCGCCACTTTATCAGTATCACCGCCCTCTATATCATCCTCGCCAACCGCAGAGCCGTCCTCTATTGAATACGTTATCGGGTATTTACCCTTCTTTATCACGCCCTTATCATAGAGCTTCTTGAACTGCCATTCCACAAACCGGTTATACAGTGGCTCGGTGGTATTGAACCGCCTTCGCCAGTCTATGGAGTAGCCCATCCGGTTGAAGTCTTCCGAAATACGCTCGGCGAAGAAGTTTGCTACCGCTTTTGGGTCTTTAAAACTCTCTAAAATATCCCCCACTCGCTTTTCTGACTCGTATATCGCTATATAATCCCTGTATCGCTCTATAACCCCCCTATCTCGTTTCGCTATGCTGTCTGCAATCGCCAGTATAGGCGTGCCGGTGACGTGGAACGCCATGGGGAACAGCACATTGTAACCCTCCAATCGCTTGAACCGCGCTATTATGTCCCCTATGGTGTATGTTCGCCCGTGACCTATATGGAGTGGTCCCGAAGTATAGGGGTACGGCACGGTGATGAAGAATTTCTTCCCTTCCACGGGTTCTGCATCAAATATCCGCTCTTCTTGCCATCTCCACTGCCATTTCGCCTCTATTTCCTTATAATCCACCATTCCCTATTCCTTTCTTTTATAGAATAATAATGGGATATACAGGTTAATAGAATATCAAGCAAATATAAAACGATCAATCTTTTTAATGGTTTAAACTTAATAATAAATGAGCGGGGTAGGGTAGTTAGGAGATCCCGTCGGGCTCATAACCCGGAGATCGATGGTTCGAATCCATCCCCCGCTATTGTGACGATGATAATCAACTCAGACCTTCACATTCACTCGCTCTATTCCGCAGCCACGTCTCCCCTGATGGACCTGCCCACACTGGCTGAAGAAGCTGCTAAGAAGGGTATACAACTGCTCGGCACCGGTGATTGCCTCCATCCCGGGTGGCTGAAGCGTATAAAAGAGCTGGCTCCGGCTGGTGATGGTATATTCGTACATGGCACAACCAGTTTCGTACTCACTGTTGAGGTGGAAGACCTGAGACGGGTACATCATCTGATCATACTCCCCTCTATATCGAAGGCAGAGGAGCTGTACGAGACATTCAAGCGCTATTCACAGGATATAGATTCTGATGGTAGACCCACAATAAGACTCACTGCTGTGGAAATTGCGGAACATGCACGTGATGCCGAAGCGCTCATAGGTCCATGCCATGCCTTCACACCCTGGACCGCATTATATGCATATCATGACTCGCTCAGGGAGTGCTATGGTGATATGGTTGATTATATAAGCTTTGTCGAGCTGGGTCTGAGTGCGGATACGTCCTATGCCGATCGCATAACAGAGTTGCACAGGCTCTCTTTCCTCACTAACTCAGATGCACATTCGCCTTACCCTATACGGCTGGCACGGGAGTTCAATCGGTTTGAACTCGCAGATTTGTGTTTTGACGAGTTGAAAGCTGCGATAGAGCGTAGAAGAGGGCGTAAGCCGGTGCTCAATGTGGGTGTACCACCTGCGGAGGGTAAGTATAACGAGAGTGCCTGTATCAGATGCTACCGGCATTATTCACTCACAGATGCGGCTGCACGGCACTGGAGATGTGCATGTGGGGGCATGATAAAGAAGGGTGTACGGGATAGGGTGAATGAGCTCGCAGATTGCAATACCGGTGTACATCCCCAGCATCGCCCGCCTTATCTGCATCTGATACCCCTGGCTGAGATAATAAGCATGGCGATACATAAGTCAGTGGGTTCAAAAGCGGTAAAGACGCTATGGGAATCGCTGCTTGCTGAATTCGGCACTGAGGTCAATGTGCTGGTGGACTGCCCCATACACGAACTGAAAGCGGCAGAGGTAGGGATGGACCCACGTGTGGTGGATGCGATAGAGGCATTCAGAGAGGATAAAATCCATATTGAGCCCGGTGGCGGCGGTAAATATGGCGTCATCAGCCTGAATAGCACATGTGGTGAAGATAGGGACAGAGAGGTTGATGCATCTGAACCAGGAGGACGAGGACAACTTTCTCTATATGATATTTTTGATGCACGCGTGAACGGTTCAATAAATAATAATGATGTTAAACATTAGACATTAGCATAGCAGAATGCAGAAATGATAGAAGTGGGGATAATAGGGGGTGCAGGCTATACCGGTCTGGAACTGCTGAGATTGCTACTTATGCATCCACACGTGGAGATATCAGTGGTGACATCACGGCGATACCGCGGCAGGAGGATAACCGATGTGAATCCACACTTAGAGCGCTTCACCGAACTCGAATACGAGGATGTAGATACGCGTGAGATAGCAGATAGGTGTGATGTGGTATTCCTCGCAGTACCTCATGGCAGTGCAATGGATTATGTGCCTGAGTTACTCCATGCGGGTACACGTGTGATTGACCTCAGTGCAGATTATCGGCTGAGCAGGGCGGAATATGAGCGGATATACCGGCGCCGGCATAATGACCCTGAGATGGAGCACAGGAACGCGGTGTATGGACTCACCGAACTGCATCCTGAGGTGGCTGATGCCACTCTCGTTGCCAACCCTGGATGCTATCCCACAGGTGCTATACTCGCTGTTGCACCGATAGTGAATTCGCGTATGGTGAATCGTGTGGTATTTGATGCGAAGTCAGGCATCTCAGGTGCGGGTGCAGAACCTTCTGAGAATTCACATTTCCCAAACCTCGCTGAAAATATCATCCCTTATGAAGTGACGACACACAGGCACGTTGCGGAGATGAGGAAGGAATTACCGGATGCGAAGGTCTGCTTCACACCCCATGTTATACCTGCTATCCGGGGCATACTCACCACTGCGCATCTCTTCCTCGCAGAAGGGGCATACTCATACACTGAGTTAGAATCAAGGCTTGAAACGCTATACGAGCAATTCTATAAGGGTAAGAAGTTCGTAAGGCTCATAAAGAGGATACCCAGCCTTGGTGCAGTCCGTGGCACGAACTTCTGTGATATCTGGTTCGGGGTGGATGAGAATAGCGACCGTGTAGTTGTGATCTCAGCAATAGACAATCTGGTTAAGGGTGGTTCAGGACAGGCAATCCAGAATATGAACCTCATGTTCGGTCTGGACGAATCGGCAGGGCTGTGGCAGCCCGGGGTGGTTCCATGAGCGGTGTGATCGAGATACAGTATTACTTCCATATCATATCCTTATAGTTACTCGCTAACGTCTTACCGCTCGCATCGCAGACCTTTACGTATATCCTTATCATATCTCCCCTCTTCGGCTTAACCCCCTTCAAGAATCCGATAACAAATTCGTAGGTGCCGTCACCCGTATAGGGAGCTGAAGCCCAGTAGCAACTCATCCGGAGATTGAGAAACGCAATCGCGTCCACACTCGGGAACGCCGCGGTGCTATGCCCTCTCGGCGCTTTCAATGGATGAACCGTGCTTTGCTCCACTTTTACTATTCTCACTACCGGGTTTCCTTCTGTACCTGTTACCACCTCTGCCTTTACTTTTACAACCGGCGCACTCACCATAGAAAAGGAAAAAATCGAAACCGAGGATACGAGAATCACGGCAATACATACGCCTATGATAACGTTCTTCTTCATCGCTCTATTCCTATTCACAGGGGAGGAGTGAGGAGAGTAAGCCCCCTTCTGTTTCCGCAGCATTTATCTATGCGCCCCTTACGGGCTTGCACCCACGAGGCTGGTCGTTCCATCCGCCACCCACACGACCTCATCCTCACGGAATCATCGCATTGGTGTGGTGCGGTATCGTTTCTATACCAGAGCCAGGACTCTCGCCCTATGCCATCTCGGCATTCGTGTTTTTAATGGTGGGGGGACTTTCCTCAGCCTTCTCTCGAAGACCGGCAGCTGCCCTTCCTCTCTCCTCCACTATAATATTGATTCAGGCATAAATAAAGCATCAAAACGGAAAAAGAAAAAGAAAAAGGAAATTGATCAGCCGATGATGGGTATGAGACCATCAGCTGTCCTGTTCAATTTCCTGTTGTTCATAGCTGCCTTGCCGTATACACCACCGATCTCCCAGCGCGGTTCCACACCTGTAAGTATCGCAGTCACTCTCACACGCCCATCGTACTCATTACTTATACGCGCACCCCATATCACGTTCGCGTCCGGATTCAGATCGTATGTGAGTAACTCCACGATCTCGTTCACCTCTTTCAGCTGCAGGTCTTCACCACCGGTGATGTGGATAAGTGCGCCATTCGCACCCTTATAGTCAACTTCCAGCAATGGATGATCGAGTGCATCAGAGACAACAGCTTCTGGCTTGTTATCCGTCTTCGTCGTCTCTCCTACAAGCATTACTGCAACACCGCCTTCTGACATCACCGCAGTCAGGTCTGCGAAATCGAGGTTCACGAGCGAGGGTTTCGCTATCGTCTCTGCAATACCCTGAATCGTTGTCGCTATCAGCATGTCCATCACCTTGAACGCCTCATTTACTGGCTTATCCCCTGCATGTTTCAGTAGTTTGTCGTTCTCGAGCACGATAACGGTATCTGTTGACTTCCTCAGCTCTTCTATACCCTCTACCGCCTTTATCCTCCGCCTGCGCTCAGCAGCGAAGGGGAATGATACCATGGCAACGACAATTGCTCCCTCCTCCTTCGCTACCTCCGCGACAACCGGTGATGCACCTGTACCTGTGCCACCGCCCATGCCCGCAGTCAGGAACACGAAGTTCTTACCCCTGAGCAATGCCCTTATCTCCTCCTTGTCCATCTCCGCAGCCTTCCTGCCTATATCAGGTGAGCCGCCAGCACCCAGACCACGAGTGAGTGCCTTCCCGATCAGTAGCTTCTTCTCGCATCTTATAGTATCCAGATGCAGTTTGTCGGTATTTATCGCTATCCTGTCCACACCTTCAAGCCCCCCAAGTATCTCCAGCCGGTTCATGGAGTTGTTACCGCCACCACCGATACCAACGATGGCGAGCTTTGGCACGCCAAACAATTTGTCTTCCACTACTGCTGCACTCGCTTCGGTTACATATTCCCTCATCTCTTTTCCACCTTCTTCCATTTTTTCAACGTTAAATTCTAAAGAAAGAGGGGGTATATAAAACTTCCTATCATGAAAAATCTTTTGCCCCTACCTGCTCCGCTCTTTACACTCACGGTTAAATATTATTACATGGATGCAAGCGAGTATAAACAGTGCATAATCATCAGAGCGGACTTGAAGCTATCAAAAGGTAAGGTTGCGGTGCAGGCTGCTCATGCATCACTCCTGAGTTATGAACGTGCGGCGCCACGTGATAGAGCGCGATGGACGGCACAGGGGCAGAAGAAGGTGGTGCTCAGGGTGAACAGTCTGAAAGAGCTGTATGAACTGAAGGATATGGCTGATAAGCTTAGCTTACCATGCGCAATCGTTGAAGATGCAGGGCTGACTGAAGTTCCGCCCGGAACTGTTACTGCTCTCGGGATAGGACCCGCGAGTGCAGATAAGATAGATACGATTACAAAGCATCTGAAACTGCTGTGAATGCGTGTGGCTTACCGTTTATGATCGTGTACCTGACCGTGCCGGGGAATTCGTAGCCCTCAAAGGGAGACCATCCGCACTTCGTTCTCAATTGCTCTGCGCTGATCTTCACACGCCTGCGCTCTAAAATCGTCAGATTCGCTCGTTTGCACTCCTCTATACTGCCTCTGTCCGTGAGTGCGAGGAACTTCGCGGGGTTGTGTGCGCATGTCATCGCTATCAGTGAGGGGTGCACACCCTGGCTGAATATAAGCCATGAAGCGAAATTACCGAAGGTATCGAGGTTTGGTACACCCGCAGGCGCTTCTAATACATCAAGTGCTTTTTCATCACGTGTGTGGGGTGCATGATCGCTCACGAGGAAGTCTATTTCGCCACGCCTGAACGCATACAGGAGCAGCCGCCGATCTAATTCTGTCCTGAGTGGCGGATTTGTCTTCAAAAAGCCTTTACGCACTTTCAGGTCCTCACGGGTGAAGAATAGATGATGTGGTGTCACCTCACAGTGGATACTTGCATTGCTCTTTATCATCGCCAGGGAGTCATAGACGGAGATATGGGCGATATTGGTCGTGCGAGGTGGCGTGCATGTAAGAACTCTTCTTATCGCTATTAGCTCAGCCTGAGGTGGTCGCAGCCATGAATGGAGCTCTTCATCCACCGCTGCTCCTGGCTCTCTCCTCCTGCTATCTATGAGTGCCTGTTCCTCACAGTGCACCACAAGTGGTCTGGATCCAACCGCTCTGATTGCCTCTGGTAACCGTTCAGTACTTATACGTAAAGAATCACTGAGGAATATCTTGTAGCCTATCGCTTCTTTATCCATATCAGCCACCTCTTTCAGGTTGGTCCCGGTAACCAGCCCGTAGAAGAATATGTCAATCCCTGCTTTCTTTCGTGCGAGCTCTTTCCTGGCGCGCAATCGCGAGGCATTTATACCGGGCAGCGGTGTATTTGGCATGTCCACAACGGT
>JAODGV010000110.1 GCA_025464425.1 Methanosarcinales archaeon
AGCTTCACCTTTCTCATACACGCTACATACCTTATTTCCACCGGCAACCAGTCGTAAGCGTTTCCTGTATTAGAAACTGCACCACCAACAAATAGTGTACCTCCCGCTTTCACAAAATCTCTTATATGTTCGCTTATCGCCCTCAGTTCCGGTAATATACCGGTATACCTCGCATTACCGAACCCGGCAGGTACTATAACCAGCGGATACATCTCGAGTTCAGGATGACATATATGCGCACTCAGAACCACAGGCGAAATCACATCGCAATCAAAGCCCACACCATTGAGGTATTGCCGATAGTTTCCCGGATCACGATCCCATAAAAGCGCTATCTCAATCAAACTTATGCCCCTCGATCTCACGCAGGCATTTCCTCACCTTGCTCGTTATCTCGTTCAGCTTCTCCTGCGGTACACTCTCATGCCTTACTATTCCTGTTACTATCTCTATGACCCTGCCGGGCGTCTTACCATCATTGTAGCGCGTACTTATACCTATATCTTCGAAATCTGCGTAATCCACCGGGCACTGACACAGCACTATTGCCGGTATCTTTATCCTCGCCAGTACGAATCGCACCTTATATATGAAGTGCTGTTTGACATTGCCCTGATTAAGAAGAGCGAGCTTGTGTCGCCCTATTATCTCTATCTCCTTCGGCTCCAGCCCGAATGCGGCACCATGACCGCCCGCGGAAGGTGCATCCCGGGGTGTGCCATCGCCTGCATTCAATATCAGCTCGCCCACATTTATGCCCCTATCCCGCAACTCGGTGGTTATCTCGCATACCGGCTTTGGAATATGCCTGTAACCGGGTGACATCGCGATGTTTATGACATCGTTCGCTCTCGCCTTCGCGAAAGTACCACGCTGCGCTAAGCCGCCACCCAGCCCGAGCGCCTGACCCATGCGGCATGCCACTATCTGCGTCTCTCTTCCTACTGGCATTGGTTTACCGCAGGTCCTCGATCTTCACTATCTTGCCATTCTGCATGTGCCCGATTCGGTCACACACCATGTACACAAAATCGCGATCGTGAGAGACGATCAGGAAGGTCATGCCCAGATTCTCTCGTGCTGCTCTTATCGAATCGGCAACGTATTTCTTCGTTATTGGATCCATCGTACCTGTGGGCTCATCCAGTATCGCAATTGCCGGTTCTTTCATCATTATCTGCGCGATTGCTATCCTCTGCTTCTCACCTGCGCTGAGTTGTGTGTGGTCTTTCTCCAGCACCTCTTCCGCCTCAGCCTCCGTGAATCCCACACTCTCAAGCATGAACTTCGCTTTCATTCGTGCCAGTTCCGCCGGTATTTTGATACCTATACAACTCGTGAGGTTCTCCAGTGTCGTCTTCTCCGGATACATCGTGTATTCCTGATGCAGCATGGCAACACGTGTAGCAGCCTGTTCACCCACCCCGGGCGTGGTTGCACCCCAGGCAATCCATACACCCGTCTCTGCTACTCGTCCCACTTCTATCCATCTCTCGCCCGCTCTTATCTTGACAGACCCGCCTGTCAGTGGGTCTATCTGCGCTATTATACGTGCAAGACTCGTCTTTCCCGCTCCACTTTTACCCAGAAGCCCGAAGATCTCGTTCTCGTAGATCGTTAGCGTGACGTCATCCACCGCTTTTACCATACCTCGCCAGACCGAGTAGTAATATTTCTTACAATTCTCGACCTTTATCTTCGGCTCACCTATCTTCACGTATTCCTCTCGCTCTATCCCGCTCACCTGCTTCTCGAATTCCTCCACCACCTGTTTCGAATCACCGTATTTGATCACTTCACCGTGGTCAAGCCACAGGGTCTTCATGGTTAGCTCCTCTATCACATAGGGCCAGTGAGAGGTGACCACAAGGGTCATACCCTCGTGTGTGCTCTCTTTAAGCGCTTTGTGTACCAGTTTTGCCGTCTCATAATCGAGCGTACCGGTGGGCTCATCAGCCAGTAGCAGCATGGGGTCCAGTGCAAGCTGTCTTGCAAGTACCACCCGCTGCTTCTCACCACCACTGAGGTTAGCAGCCGGGAAAGTCACGCGATGGAGCATCTTCACAGCTTTTAAAAGCTCGTATGCACGCCTGAACCGTTTCGCGGGTGGATAACCACGGCTCTCCAGCGCCTGTAACACGTTATACATCACCGTATCATCACTGTACAGCCCGAAAGTACGCTGAAGCATGATAGCAACACTCTTCTTCACCTTCTTACGACCTTCCTTATCCTTCCAGTAATTCACTTCCTGCTGCTCCAGTGCCGTACCGCATTTAGTGCATGGCGTACCTGCTCTGCTCGGCAGCGTCACCCAGCCACAAGAAGGGCAGATGGCTACCCTGAATATTATCTCACCAGAGGTGGGGGCATACTCCTCACTGCCTCGTAACATATGAAGCAATACTGACTTGCCGGCACCACTCCTGCCAAGCAGCCCAAGCGGCTCACCCTCTCTTATCTCCACATTCACATCCTTCAAGACCTCTTTGCCGTCAAATGTCTTACAGACATTGCGTACAATTACAAACGGCTCTTTATCACCCATTTTTCACCCCCTCAACATTTTACTGTACATTTTATATACCTCTTAAGTCCTCTATCTTCGTTATCTTGCCACCTTTCATGTATGCTATCCGGTCGCATACCTTCCTGGCAAAGTCCAGATCATGTGTTACTATGACGAACGTGATACCAAGATTCTCCCGCGCTTTCAATATCGTCTCGGCAACGTATTTCTTCGTTACCGGGTCCATGGTGCCCGTAGGTTCATCAAGCACCGCTATCTCAGGCTCTTTCATCAATACCTGCGCTATCAGTATCCTCTGACGCTCACCCACACTCAGCTCAAGATGTGTCTTTGGCAGTATCTCCTCTATCTCAGCATCTGAGAAACCCACTCCCTTCAGCATGAATTCCACCTTCATCCGTGCGAGATCCTCCGGCAGGTTAATGCCTATTCCAGTCGTGAGATTCTCCCAGACCGTGAGACCCGGAATTAGCGAGTATTCCTGATGCAGAACGCCCACGAAATGCGACTTCCATTCCGTTGTGCCCCCCATAATCACACCACCGGGACCTACAAATGTATCAAGATCCGCCTTCGACGCTTCTATCCACCTGTCTCCGCTACGTACCCATGCGCCGCCGCCCGTACCAGGGTCAAGATGACTCACTATTCGCATTAAACTCGTCTTTCCCGCTCCGCTATGCCCCACTATACCGAATATCTCATTCTCGTAGACCACAAACGAGACGTCGTCCACCGCCTTCACCACGCCCCTTGAGGCGGAATAGTAGTACTTCTTCAAGCCCTCGACCCTTATCTTCGGCTCGCCAAACTTCTTGAACTCCTCACGCTCTATGTCACCCACCTCTCGCTCAAAATCCGCAACCACCTTCGGCGTATCTCCATATTCGACGATTTCACCGTTATCGAGCCATACTGTTTTCTCAGTCAGATCCCTGATGACATAAGGCCAGTGAGAGGTGACAAGCAGCGTGGTCCCTCCCTTTGTACTGTTCACCAGTGCGCGATGCACGACCCCCGCGGTTTCATGGTCAAGTGTACCGGTAGGCTCGTCAGCAAGAAGAAGGATAGGTTCCAGGGCTAACTGACGTGCAAGTACCATCCTCTGTTTCTCACCGCCACTGAGATCCCTTGTATCCGGGAAATTGACACGGTGCAACATCTTAACAGCGTCCAGCAGCTCGTATACTCGCTTCATACGCCTGCTCTTTGGATAGCCCGCCCTGTCCAGCGCCTCCAGTACGTTCCATACCACCGACTCATCACTGTACAGTGCGAAACTCCGCTGTAACATTATCGCTATTGCGCCCTTCAGTAACTTCCTCATCGGCTTGTCCTTCCAGAAGTTCACTTCCCTGTATTCATACTCCGTACCGCACTTCTTGCATGGTGTTCCTACTTTGGAGGGACCTTCTATCCATGAACACGAAGGACACATCGCTATCTTGTAAATAATTTCACCGCTATCGGGGGCATATTCGTCTGTACCCCTGAGCATACGCAGTAATACAGATTTTCCGGAGCCGCTTTTACCAAGAAACCCGAGAGGCTCCAGCTCTCTTATCTCCAGACTCACATCCCTCAATGCCTGCTTGCCATTGAACTCCTTGCTCACATTCCGGACCTCAATGAATATTCCATCATTCCCCATCTCGCCCTACCTCCTGATTTCTAAACTTAAATCGCCCATATTATATATACTCGCATCTTTTGTATCCCTATCTAAACAATTTTAGATTTGTTTTACCTTTATAAAAAAACTTTCTATATTTTTCACCGCCACTTCTTCAATATCATTATATCAGGTCTTGGAGCCGCTTTAGAACCCGCAAATTCGCGCCTGCAACGGCTGCACAGCTCACGCACGGTGAGCGTCACGACCTCATCCGAGCCCGGCAATTTACGTGCATATATGAATTCGGGCTTCACACCAAGCGAATTGCTTATCTCCTCCAGAATCACATTTATACTGTCCCTGAATACCTCCACATCATCACTCTTCAAGCCCCTCATATCCGCAGCAAAGCCCACACAGCCACAGACCATCCCGAACAACTTCGCCTCAGGCACGAAGATATTGCCCAGGTTCTTTCTCAGTTCTTCTTCCAGTTTCTTCCTGCCCGCGCTTATCTCTTCTTTCATCTATTTCATTACCCTTAATGCCCTGATTGTTATATCATCACAGTACCGGCATTCATCACATATCTTCTTGCAGCTACGCCATTGCTTTATACAGCCATCCAGTGCTTTGTTATCCACATAGAATATGTCACGTAACTCAGACGGGCAATCTAATAGCTCAAGAAGGTTACCATCGTATGAACGCCGTGAGTATGCTTCCATACATGATAGTATCCAGCCAACCGCATTTGCGCGACCCGAAATCTTGAAATCGTCTATGCCGATACGCTCATATTCCACCATATCCTCTGGTCTTATCCATGGCGACCTGATGATCTGAGCGGGGTCACGAACACGTATGGATATGCATTTGTCGAAGTAATAGTCGCCGAACGTGTTAAGGGGTCGTGTAGTTGAGATCGTGGTTATATGCGAGAAGAGATTGAAATGCGCGTACCGGAACGGGCATTTGTAGAGGCAACCCTCGTTCACTATCACCCTGATTTTGCAGCTAACAGCGCTCATTATCGCATTCAGGGTGGAGAAATCACGGTTTATATTCGTGTCCACAGTAATACAATCAGCGCCGAGCGCTTCGTAGAACGCGGCTCGCTGCGGTGAATCCACATGGGATACGCAGGATATGACGGTCTCCATAGAATAGTCCTTCAGAAGCTCAACGAGGTATGGCTCTGCCACGGTGACACCATCCACGCCCATTTTATCGAGCTCGTTGAAGTACCACTCGAATAACCTGTAACCCTCAAATGTGAGATGATAGCCACCGAGGCATGATGGATTCATCACTATATTCATCTTTATGCCGTGCTGATGTGCGTATTCGGTCTGCTCACGGATATCGTCAATAAGAGCAGCGTGCAATGTCGCACGCCCGCTGCCCATCACCTGTGGCGAGCCCGCCATGTAGACCTCGTCCACGTCCGTCAGATGATTCGCATCTTTATACTCTATTATATCCTTCAAAGCCGAGAAATGCCCGGGATGCGGTATTATCAGCCTCATTTGATTACGGTCAGCACCTCCCTCGTAAGCTCATCGCAATAACCACACTCGTGGCAATGCTTGCTACAGCTCTTCCACCGGGCTATACAGCCATCAAGCTGCCTGTTGTCTATATAGAAGATATACCGCAGCATCTGCGGGCAGTCCAGCAGTTCGAGCAGGTTACCATCATACGAGCGCCGGGAATACACACGCATACAATTTATTATCCAGTTAACCGCTTTCGTCCTGCCCGATAATTTGAAGCTGTTTATACCGATCGCTTCGTATTCCTTCACATCCTCCGGTCTTATCCACGCAGACCTGATCAACTGCGCGGGCTCACGCAGGCGGATATTGACGCACTTATCGAAGTAGAAATCGGGTGCGAACAGTGGCGATTTCGGCTGGTCCAAGCTACTCAGGTGCGATGCGAGATTGTAATGCGAATATCGGAACGGGCATCTGTAAAGGCAGCCTTCGTTCACTATCACCTTTATCTCACAGCTCACGCCCTTCACCATCGCCTCCAGTAGCTCAAAATGGCGATTTATGTTCGTGTCCACGGTTATCATATCTGCACCGAGCTGCTCAAAGAACCGTGCACGCTGCGGCGAATCCACATACGCAAGACATGATATGATTGTCTTCATCGGGTAATCACGGAGTAGCTCCACGAGATACGGCTCCGCTACTATTACACCATCCACACCTGCATCGTTCAATTCATTGAAATACCATTTGAAGGTCTTGTAACCCTCAAATGTGAGATGATGACCACCACTGCATGGCGAATTCAGTGCGATATTCATCTTTATGTGGTGTTGATGTGCATATTCGGTCTGTTCACGGATTTCAGCCAGAAGCGGCGCGTGGAGCACGCCCCTGCCACTGCCCATCACCTCAGGCGAACCGCCCATATAAACACCTTCTACTTCTTTCAACCCGTATGCTTCCTTAGCTTCTATTATATCCTTTAATGCGGGGAAATGACCCGGATGCGGAACCATCAATCGCATTTGTATAAAGAAATATTGTCTATATCTTTATAAATTGCTATCAGGTTCAATGCTATGCGTAAATACAGGTGACCGGTTTGCCATGAGCATATTATATGGAATAGCAGGAAACACAGGACAGAAAATTTTTAATGCTGGAATTGTTGAAAGAGGAATGTACTGAGCGAGGAGATGGAAAAGGCGAAGAGGATACCATGGGATGAATACTGGATGAATATTGTACGAGACGTGGCAAAACGTTCAACCTGCTTACGAAGGCAGATAGGTGCCCTGGTGGTTAAGAATAATGTGATAATATCCACGGGCTATAACGGCGCACCACGTGGTTTCCCTCATTGCCTTGACGTTGGATGTCGGCGCGATAAATTGAATATCGCCTCAGGAGAGCGGCATGAGGAGTGCGTGGGCGTGCACGCCGAGCAAAATGCACTGTTACAGGCTGGTAGAGATGCAGAAGGCGCAACGTTGTACGTGAATGCATACCCGTGCAAGATATGTGCCAGGCTGATAATAAACGCGGGTATAAAGCGAGTGGTGATGGCGGGTGATTACAGCGACAGGGAAGGGCTGGAGTTCCTGCGTCGGGCTGGTATAAAACTGGATTTTATCTGAGTGGTGATCGAATTGAGCGAGAAGGTGAGAGTAGGAGCGGAGGAGATAGAACTTGAGGATGTGGTGCCTGAGCTTCGTGGCAGTGAGATAAAGGAGATTGCACGTGATATACTGACCGATATGGGCGAGCGGCGTTTGAAACAGTGGAAACCCAGATTGAACATCTATGCTCACGCCGAAGACATCGCAGAATGGGACAATGTGCTCATGAACCGCTACTGCATGGTTTATACCACCGATACCACCACCTGCAATGATTGCATGCAGGGACCGTGTAAGGGTAAAGGTAATGGTAAGGGTAATGGTAAGGGTAATGGTAAAGGTAAGGGCAACACAGGACTGTGTGGTCTCCGCATGTCAGACTATCCTGCGAAGATGAGTCTGCGTGAAGCATGTAAGGGGCTATGTAAACAGCTTGCGGTTACAGAAGAGCTGTTTGAGTTCGCCATCCGGATGTTTAGCCCCGATAGGGAGATAGACATGGGCAGTTCCATCACGTATCCAACGATGAACACCTCAATGCTCACGGGCTTTTACATAGATAAGATGCGTGATGCCGGCAGGGCGCTATCATATGCGGAATCACAGCTATCCGAGCTGCTTTTTAGTGCTTACTTCGGTAATGAGCGCAGGGAAGTGCTGGAGGAGAAGGCGCTCCATGCAGGTGCACTCACACTGCTCGTTATGGAGATAGCGGAAGTGCTGAAGATGTGCTGCTTCGATTTCATCAATGCCGGTACGCATGCGGCAACCGAATATTCTGAGTTCCCAGCCGCGGAAATAGAAGCAGGTATGGGCGCCGTGGACACATCCAAGCCGGTTGTACTGTTCATCGGTAATAATTTCCTGCCCGCGTGGTTCGCTGTTAAATACCTCAGGGACACGAACCAGGAGGATAAGGTAGAGATCTGCGGTGCCGGTGCGGTCGGGCATGACCTGCCGAGGTTTTATAATCGTGCGAAGGTGCTCACCAGCGGAGTAAAGGCGAGGAAGGCTATACGTGCAGGTATAGCGGATGTCGTTGTGCTCAGCGGTCTCTGCCACGAGTTCGATGTGCTCGAGGATGCGAAGCGTGCGGATACAATTGTGATTACATCCGGTTACACGCAGGAGAGGGGCATGCGGGTGATAGACCCTGAGAAAGCGGGTGAACTCGCTGTCAGACTCGCAATAGAACATAAAGCCGTGAGGAAGAAGAGAGCTATCGGTGCAGAAGAGCTGAGCCGTGAAGCGAAGCGATGTAACCGCTGTGATATGTGCTTCAGTGTGTGCCCTGAGCGGATAGTGATAAGTGGTGCGCTGGCACAGGCTGCGAACGGTGATTTAGAAGCCCTTGCTGTTGCTTATGATAATTGCCTGTTCTGTGTTAAGTGTGAGCATGTCTGCCCTGAAGGGATTCGCATAACCGAGCTGATGATAGGTGCGGCATCGCTCACCGGTAAGCTAAAAGAGGACAGATACCTCATGCGTGCGGGTAGGGGACCGATGACCGAGCTGGAATGGCGAGACCTCACGTTTGGCATCATACTCGGCGGTAACGGACCCGGGATGGTGAATATAATCGGCTGTGGCTCCGCACCGGAACACGAAGTTGCGGATATGGCACGGTATTTCCTGGAACGTAACTATCTCGTATGTGTGGCGGGCTGCGTGGCGGCAGAAGTTGCGAAATATATGGATGAAGATGCGCATAAGTGCCTGTTCGAGCAGTACATAGCTGCGGGAGTGCTGAAAGGTCTGGTCAATTTCGGTGGCTGCAGCGCCATATCGCATGTGCCTGCTGCGATTTACAGGGGCGCGCTGGTCGGCAGTGGCTATACACCAAAGGCGAACTGGACGCAGGTGGTGGATTATCTCTATGCGAGATTGCCCGTTGTGGTGATACTCTGGGGTGCGGAGACCGAGGATATGTACGCAGTGGCTGCCGGCATCACGAGGGCGGGTATACCGGTGGTTGTGGGTCCCTCTGGCTTCAGGTTCGTCAGGTTCATGCTCGGTGATAAATACGATAGAGAAAAGTGGTGGATGTATGACGGTATTACGGGCGATAAGAAGGAGGTGGAGCCATGCCCGTTGCACATGCTCATACCGGTTGAGACGAAGGAGGAGGCGATAGCGATGAGTGCCAGACTGCTACATCGCCCGCTCGCACTGCGAGACCCGCGTCTGGCGAGTTTAGAAGCTGCGAACGAATCACATACAGAATTCTTTGGTGAGTATCCCGATGACTGGCATCTATATGTGCGGTCAGAGCAGGAACTGCACGTGATGCGGCGTATGGAACTGCTACGCAAGCTTGAGCGTGAGCATGGCTGGGAGATAGAGGGTATGAGGATAAAGCGAGCGAGACACAGGTCCGGTGAACTGATGGATATGGAAGAATACAATAAGAGATACGGGATACAGCTTGGCAGGTACTCAACACTCATACCTCGATTGATCACGCGGAAGCATGGAGATGAGCACGAGTAAGTAAGATTAGAAGAGCTTCTCCTTTCTATCTCTTCTTCAGTGGTGGTAGATTCCATAGTTTTAATATGAGTTCACCGGGTATCTGTTCCACCGGGCTGTCGGTGTCAGCATTTATGATGAGCCCACTTGCTCGTGGTGTCCATCCCTGATGGTTATGGCTGAGTAGTTCCGAGAAGATAGCTCGCTTCACCTCTTCTGCGCCCTGCACACAGTAGTTATCAACAAATGCCCCGATTACCGCCTTCTGGTGATAAAAAGGTAGTTTCTTCAGTGTATCTTCATAAAATCCGATATTCAGATGTGCGAGTACCTCAAAAACCGGGATACCGACTGTGAGCGATATATTCTCACGCAGGAATCTTATCTTCTGCATCAGTGCATCATGCGAGAGTTTAAAGCATACCTGACACCTGTGCAGCACCTCACGAGCACCCGCGAAGAAGAGGTCAATATCACGGTATCGGAGATGAACATCGTCCAGCAGCTCCTTATCACGGGCATTCTGGCACTGCTCTCTTAATGCAGGAATCTCAGTACGGTAGATTGCATGCTCAAAATCTATGAGGTTGCCGTGTGCGTCTATATTACCAGGGTGTGTGAAACAGTGGTAAATCCCGATGTCATGTGCGGTTCTCAATATCGAGCCCAGTCGCGCCATTGCCCTTATCAGGAGTTCAATATGCGATACACCCTCCAGTCTGGCGAGTTGCATGAGTGTCTCAAAGAGGTCAAGCCTGACAAAGGGTATGTAATCATCACCCCGGCGCCTGAGTACACCATAATGTATTATCTCACCATCAGCATCGGTTCTGCTGTCCGTGAGAGGCGTTACTGTTATCCTCATCCCATCCGCCGCTTCTCGCATCTGTAATATTGCAATGCCCGCATCATGATACTCCGCGCGGACTGCGCCGCTGATTTCGCTACTGTGTGCGATAGCATTCAATGCACCCGCTTCACGTTCACCATGTTCCCTGAGTAGTATGCCACGAGGTTGTCCACTTGCCTGCACTATCTCGTTAGAATAGGGATATGTGAGACCCTTGTACTCCATAAGCTGTGGCTGGTTGGTGGTGCTGGTGCTGGTGGTGGAGGTATCATAAATGATGAAGAAAGCTCTCTGGCTGTGAGATTCAAATGCGTGCACGGGTAAAAGCCTGTTCCGAATGGCATGGTGCAGGAACTAGGGATGTGAATATGCCATCTTCGTATCAGGGTCGAAATATACAATGAACTGTGCTAATTGGCGCACCTGTTGCCATTCGGTGATGCGATGTCCGTACAATAATGGTGAACACCCGTGCTCTATCTCTATCTCTATCTCTATTTCTGCCATTGCCTTTATTTACGGTATCTGATTGAATATAGCATAATTTTTTATTCACACATGATAAGCGTTTAAGTATAGTATTATGGCAGAGAAAGA
>JAODGV010000111.1 GCA_025464425.1 Methanosarcinales archaeon
TAGCCATCTGTCGTACCGTCACGATCCATACTGGTGAGCAGTATCTCGCCGGCACCCCTATCTTCCACTTCCTTCGCCCATTTCAGTGCATCTACACCAGTGAACTCTCTACCGCCATAAAAAGAGCATTCAAACCAGCATTTACCTTCCGCAGTATCTATTATCTCCCTACCATGCTCTTTAGCATGCTTAACTTCCGCATCACTCCGCAGATATCGCCGCTTTGCATCTATTGCAACGACACAGGCTTGCGAGCCGAACCGTGCAGAGAGTGCATTCACGATCTCAGGGTTCTTTAACGCCGCGGTATTCACAGAGACCTTATCTGCACCGGCATTGAATACTCGCCTCGCATCCTCTATGCTGCGGATACCACCACCGACCGTAAGGGGTATGAATACCTCGGCAGCGACCTTCTCAATAACATGCGCCATTGTCTCTCTTCGCTCGTGTGAGGCGGTTATATCAAGGAAAACGAGCTCGTCCGCACCCTGGTCATCATATTCCGCAGCGAGTTCCCACGGGACACCCGCATATCTGATATGGTGAAATTCCACACCTTTCACTACCCGACCACCGGGTACGCCCAGATCACAGTCCAGACAGGGGATTATCCGCTTTGCTAACATGTTATACAATAAATGCGTTTTAATAATAAAATTTACGCTATGTAAGGTCTATAATCCAGCGAATAAGCCCGATAATAAAGAGAACGATGCCCTCTGCCCTCGTCAATCTCCATCCGGTTCGCATAAAGAGGATAACGATGAGGATCATACCCACAAGCATATACAGACTCCCGGTTGCTGCAAGGTCAATATGTAATGTTCGGATCATCCCTGCGAGACCGAGCACGCCGACAAGATTGAAGATGTCACTGCCTATGAGATTCCCGGCAGAGATACCGTAACGACCCTTCAATACAGCTACCAGCGACGTGACGAACTCAGGAGCCGAAGTGCCTGCTGCAACAATCGTCACACCTATCACCCATTCTGAGATGCCCATGGAGAGTGCAATCGCTCTTGCCGATTCCACCAGTAAATTAGAACCACCGATGACCAAGCCAAGCCCTGTTATCAAAAGAATGAAATCCTTTTTCGTGCCCTTCACCTCCTGATGCTCTACATCTATCTCTGTCTCCCTGCTCCGGAAGAGATAGCCGATGAAGAATAACAGGAAGAAGAACAGAATAGAGCCTTCTACATGTGTGAGTGTGAGGTCCCGGAAGAAGAAGAGGAGTAAAAGTACCATAGACAGGAGGAATAGCCCGTCACGATATACGAGTTTGGGTGTTATTTTTATCTGATGAACGATAGCAACACCGCCAAGGATGAAGCCTAAATTGAAGATGTTCGAGCCCACTATGTTGCCAACCGATATATTAGGACTGCCTTTGAGTGCCGACAGGATGGTGACCGCGAACTCAGGAGCGGAAGTGCCAAATGCTACAACAGTAAGACCAATAACGAGGTCAGAAACGCCGAACAAACGCGCGATCCGCGATGCAGAATCCACCAACCACTGCGCACCCAGCCACAATGCCACAAAAGAAAGACCGATAAAGATAAAATCCTGTATCATCTTACTTACATAACCATCGTGATAAAAATTCTTTAAGGATGATAACATACAGTGGAGTGAAGTTGCGGTTACGGGACTTCATAATAACGACTGACAACTGGTTCTTCTCGGTGGTCAGCTATGAATACTCGGATACGTGCGTAGCGAGATGCATACTCCGTTATGTGCCTGACGACCGGGGTACACGATTCTCGGAACGGCTGGGGCTGAAATACAGGAAGCTGGACTTCGATGCGGCATATGAGTTCATCATGCGCAACCGACCGGAATACATGGGTGATGTCCATTATGTACCGAAACGAGATATAAAAGAGGTGCTCAGACCCGAGGAGGAGCTCCCTATCGTTGCTACACATGATGAGCGTGTGGCTCAGATTTACGAACTCCTGCGTTATTATATACCATCCGACAGGATTGGCATCACCGGCTCATTACTCTGCGGGCTCAATACCCCTCAATCTGATATAGATATCGTTATTTACGGACGTAAGAACTTTAATCGTGCGAGAGCGATTGTGGAAGCAGCGAAAGCGGAAGCGGGTGTCATTCGTGAGCTCGACAGTGATATGTGGCGACGGATATACAGCAAACGAAATCCTGAATTGAGCTATGAAGAATTCATCATGCACGAGAAGAGGAAGAAGAACCGTGGTATGATAAAGAATACCTATTTTGATATATTATACACCCGCGATCGGGACGAGATAGCACTTTTAGATCCCGGAGATTACGAACACGGTCAGAGAATAGGGTACCGGACGATAAGATGCGAAGTGATAGATGCGTCATTCTCGTTTGATAGCCCTGCAATATACCGCGTTGACCATCCGGAGATAGAGAAGGTGGTCTCTTTCACTCATACTTATGCGGGACAGGCGGAGGAAGGCGAGAGGATAGAAGCGCGTGGTATGGTGGAGAAGACAGCGCATGAGACACGCCTGGTTGTCGGTACCACGAGGGAAGCGAAGGGTGAATGGATAAGATCAATGGATCTGTAGATAGCTTGCAAATCCATCCGTTCGTCCGT
>JAODGV010000112.1 GCA_025464425.1 Methanosarcinales archaeon
GGGTCAATTGGATTGATGTTAACATTTCAATCAATTTTATCCATCATATTAGGGATATTAGCTATCTTTTGCCTTTACATATACTCCAAAAAGGAAGATACATTCAATATTGAGCAATTCGGGAACGAATATAAAGAATACATGAAGAAGGTTCCAATGTGGAATATTATTAAAGGATTGAGAAAATGACGGGGCTCGCAACTCTTCGCCACTTTGTGGCTCGGTCTCGGTTTTGCCGAGACTCCGATAACAGCGGGTATGCGATTCGCTTACGCTCACCCAAACACTTACAGGCTTCGCATACGCTCAAACCGTTATACGCCATAAAAGATAATAGACAATCTAAAAATGGAACCATAATTAGAAAGGGGAGGAGGGAAAGAAATGGGGAAGGTGATTGAGAGGGTAAAGCTCATAAATTTGTTTAACCCGAACAGTGGAAATAGACGCAATTATTTATGGCAACATCGCCTGACAACGGACATACGGCTTCTGTGAGTAATAGAAACTGAGCGAACGGAGCGAGCATCCTGAGAAGTTCGAGGCGAAAGGACGGTGAGCATATTCTGATCTTCACGAGCCAGCCGGCGTGGCTAAAAGATGACACCATACGAAGCATCCTGGAACAAAAAGTCCAGAATAAGCTTGAGTTTCAAGCTAAAGTTTATTCTTTACTGTTGCAGACCCTCATATATCTGCTCTAATAGCGCTTTATCCGACGGATACTCACTATTTATGATCTTATCGAGTTTCAATGGCAGCCCATCCATGCGGTATGCTATCCCTTCTGATTCCACACCCGTAATCGCAACGGGCAATGCCACGGATGCAATGGACATGGTCGGGCTCTCAAACGGGTCTAACACGATGAGCGGTATATCCAGCAAATCCCTGACTTTAGCCGCAGGTAACGACGCCACCGGGTCTGCACCGACGATAAGAGCCGCATCCACTTCCTTCAGCACACCCATTACCGTCGTCTTACCCGGCTCAAATCGCTTATCACTGGAGAAGTCCACCCCGAATGGATAGCCTGTCTCACGCATCAGTAGCTGCACCGCACCCATAACGTTATAATGCCCCTTCATCGGGAATATCACATACCTCCTGCCCGTTTTATTCAATGTATCAACGAGTGTGAGAATAGCCTTTATGTTCTCATCAGCGTTCGCACCTGCGAGTACCCCGAGCCCGATGAAGATGACTCCATACATAGCACTCCTAAGCTTATCCGCTATATCCCGCAACTCTGTGATTCGCTGGTTGCATTCACCCGCTGGTTCACCCTTTAGCAGTTGTGTGAGTGTATTCGCAATCATTGCATCCTCGCCCGGCTTCACCTGTACGAACCACTGCTTCTTAAATCCCGGCTCTATAACATCAATCGCGATTATAGTCCGGTCTGTCACGCCCTTCATCGCATAACGCCCGGCTGGATATACTGAATATCGGGCGAGATGTCGTGGATGCGATACAACTGGATTAGAACCCCAGTATACGATTACCGTCGCTTTATCCCTTATTTCATCGAGCAATGCATAATAAAATGGATAATGCGCCTTCAATGCCGCATATAACAGATTATGGCATATGGATTCCGAGACGTCAATCACACCTCGTTTGTATTTCGCTATCCTGAGTGCCACCTGCTGCGCTTCATAACTGCTGTTACTCAGCCCGTATATGAGTGGCTTACTCGCTCCTTTCAGTATATCCACTGCTCGCGCTATCGCATCCTCGTAATTTGCTGGTTTACCATCCACGGTCGGGCGTTTCAGCCTGCCCTGATGCGATCTGAACTTCGCCACACCGAACCTGCAGGCGTTTCTCAGCTCCTCTATCTCATTGTTCCTTACCCTGATTACTACATCATCGCAGAGACATGCACAGAACGGGCAAACTGCCGCATTGTATATCCGCTCTGTATTACCTTCTGTGGCATCTGTCATAAGCCAATTCCCGCTCGCCAGGCAGTGCTGAGCTCCTCCAGTGGCAGTTCCACCAGCTTCCTCGCTCCTTCTCTCATTACCACCATACCATCACCTCTCGTATACCCTATCGCACTGACTTCAACACCACGGTCATGCATAAGCTTCTCGAAGTCCGCTCGTGCATCATGCCAGACTTCCACCACCCATCTTGTATTCGATTCCGAGAAGAGCTTATAATCGCACCTCATGCCCGATGGATTCAGATTCATACCTGAAATGTCTATATCCGCACCCAGATCGCCACCAATGAGCATCTCACATACAGCAACTGCGAGCCCACCATCGGATATATCATGGCAACTTGCAACCATGTGCGCAGCCATGGCATCACGCAATGCTGCCATACGTGCTTTCAACACTTCAGGGTCTGTCCTCGGCACTATACCCCCCCTCTCGCCTCGTAATCCGTAATACGCACTGCCACCAAGTTCTCGTTTCGTAACTCCAACCACGTACAGCGGATTCGATTCCTCTTTTGCATCAACCGTAATGCACTCACGTATATCATCACAGATGCCGATACCGAGTATCGCGGGTGTCGCCGGTATGGAGACATCAAGAGCTGATGATTCGTTATAAAAACTCACATTCCCGCTCACGAACGGTACACCGAGTGAAGAAGCCATATACCCGAGCCCACGGCAGCATTCATAGAATTCACCCATACATTGCGGGTTCTCTGGATTACCGAAGTTGAGGCAATCTGCGAACGAATGTGGCACGGCACCAACCGCAGTCAGATTCCGGCATGCTTCGTCTATCGCACTTGCGGCTCCCCAGAACGGGTTCAACTCACAATATGCGGGATTAACATCCGCGGTGATTGCTATTCCCCTAAATGAAGATTCCAGTGGCTTCAATACCGTGGCATCACCGTGCGTCTCCTTGCCCATGATGCCCTGCAGTGGTTTTAATACTGTCGCTGCTCTCACCTCATGGTCATAACGCCTGATAACCGATTCCTTTGATGCTATATTCGGTGATGCCAGCAGCATCTTCAATATCTCATTATAAGATTCAGGCTCTCTCATTTCTCTTTCCTCAGATTCTATGTTACGTATCGTTTTTGGGCGTTCATAAACCGGCGTATCGAGCACAAAGCCAATATCCAGGTCGAATACGAGCTCACCGTGGTGGTATAATCTTATGTGGCTGCCACTAACCGCATTACCTATCACTGTGGCATCTACATCCCATTTGTCAAATATCGCCATGAGTGAATCCACCTTATCCGGCGTAACAGATAGCAGAAACCGTTCCTGCGATTCCGAAACCCAGATCTCCCATGCACGCATACCCGATTCCTTCAATTTCACACGCTCAAGGTGTATCTCCGCACCACAACCACCACTATGGCACATCTCGCTAACCGCACATGAGAGCCCGCCACCGCCAAGGTCTTTCATACCGCTTATCAGACCCCGAGCGTTGCACTCCAGAATGGCATGCATCAATGGCTCTTTCGTTATCGGATCACCGAGCTGGACTGCACTCCGGTATTCCTCGGCTTCCTTGAGAACACCGGAAGCGAAGGTGACACCGTGTATGCCATCACGCCCGGTCTTTCCACCAGCGAGTACGAGTGCATCGCCGGCTCGTGCTCTGCTATGTCTCAAATCCTTACGCTTCATTATACCCACACAGCCAACATTCACCACGCAGTTGCCCGCGTATCTATCATGGAAATACACCATCCCGGCACATGTAGGAATGCCTATGCGGTTGCCGTAATCGCTTATGCCGGAGACAACGCCGCTAAACAGGAATCTGGGATGCTTGACCCCCGCTGGTAGCTTCTCATACGGGTAATCGAGATGTGCGAAGAATAGAGGGTCTATCAATGCCACTGGCTGCGCTCCCATGCATATCACATCGCGTACGATACCGCCTATACCGGTAGCAGCACCGCCATAGGGCTCTACCGCAGATGGATGATTATGGCTCTCGAACGCCACGACGTATGCATGCTCATCATCGAACGCCACAACGCCCGCATCCTCTTCTATCACATCTATACATTGTGGCGCATTTATACCAAATATGAACCGCTTGAGGATTGGCTTTGAACTCTTATAGCAGCAGTGTTCCGACCACGCCTGTGCTATACTCTGCAGTTCCACGTCCGTTGGCTCTCTGTCTACCGACTTGAAATAGCGCTTCACCTTCTTCATCTCTTCTAAATTGAGTGCAAGCCCCATAACCGTGCTTATACGTATGAGTTCTTCCTCTTTCGCACCCCTCAGGCTGATTCTATCCACCATATTTACCGCTATATCTTTGATAGTTTCACTGGTAGAAATAGAGATGCTCTTTCAGCTCTGCATGAGAAACCCAACCCCCCTTAGATCTGGCGACTATTTGAAACTTTAAATAACCAGAAGGCTGTGAAAATAATAAACAGTAATACAGGAATATAAAATGGAGATAGAAGCACTGATTCTGGATGAGCATCTTCGTTCTGCACTCATCATTGTATCTTCACTTGTACTCGCGAAGCTGATACATATCATCCTCAGCAAATATCTACATGCTCTGGCTGCACGTACGAAGACCGATATTGATGATTTGATATTGAAGCACGCAACAGCACCGATATGCAGTTCGGTCATTATCATCGGTACTTATCTCGCATTGCTCTCATTATCCGCTCTAACGCCTTATAAAGGCTACATACACGGTGCTTACTTCATAATAATTGTTTTTATTGCATCGTTGACGATATCAAAGGTGCTCAGCGTTCTGATAGGGCGATGGCTCAGGGTACAGAAGAGATTTGAGAAGATACCGAAGCTGGTGAGCACCATAGTAACAGCCGTCATTTACCTGATTGCGTTCCTTATGATACTGAAGCAGTTTGACATAGATATAAGCCCGCTGCTCGTATCTTTCGGGCTCGGTGGGCTCGCAATCGGTCTCGCGCTCCAGAGCACGCTCGCGAATTTCTTCGCCGGGCTCCATATCCTGACCGACCGACCGATAAATGTTGGCGATTATATTGAAATAGAGGGTGGTCTGGCGGGTTATGTGGAGGATGTCGGCTGGCGATCCACGAGGATAAGAACGTTACCGAACACATATGTTGTGGTGCCGAATGCGAAGCTTGCAGATAGTGTGATAGTGAACAACTCGAAGCCGGTGCTGGAGATGGCAGCGGTGGTACAGTGTGGTGTGGCATACGAGTCAGATCTGGATAAGGTGGAGCGGGTGACAATAGAAGTGGCGAAGCAGATACAGGAGACAGTGCCCGGTGCGGTAAAGACTTTTGAACCGTTTATACGATACCATACCTTCGGTGACTCGAACATTAATTTCTCGGTTATTCTGCGTGTTAAAGAGCCCGTAGCCAAATACCTCGTCATGCACGAGTTTATAAAGGCGTTGAAGAAGCGGTATGATGAAGAAGGTATAGAGATCTCATGGCCGGTGAGGAAGGTGTATTACCGGAAATAGAGCGGGTGATAGAGATACTGAAAGACCGGTATCTGAGTCACAGCTCGCTGTTGATGTCGCCCACAACCAGGGGCGATCCGTTTCTCACACTCATCGCATGTCTGTTGAGCCTGAGGACGCGGGATGAAGTGACTGCATCTGCGGCAGAACGGCTGTTCCGGCTGGCAACCACGCCGGAATCGATGCTGAAACTGAGCAGATCGGATATAGAATCGGCGATATATCCTGTCGGGTTCTATCACAGGAAAGCTGAGCAGATACTCGATATCTGCTCTGTTCTCGTTGAGAAGTATAACTCTAAGGTGCCGGACGAGCTGGATGAGTTACTGAAGCTCAGGGGTGTGGGTCGTAAGACCGCGAATATAGTGCTCACACTGGGCTATGGTAAACCCGGTATCGCAGTTGACACGCATGTACATCGTATATCCAATCGTATGGGCATAGTAACGACGAGGAATCCACGAGAGACCGAGTTCGCATTGCGGAAAGCACTACCAGAAGAGCACTGGAAGATATTTAATGAACTGCTCGTACTCCATGGCAGGAGCATATGCACGCCACAGAGCCCTAAGTGCAGTATCTGTCCGGTTTATCAGTATTGCATACGTGCTGGAGTTACTCGCTCACGTTAGCGAGCGCGGGAAAAATTCCTTTATGGTTATCAGTGCTTTACCCTCTGTGATGATATTATATACGCGCCACAGAAACGGTGCATTGCACTGTAATAGCGATTCTAATTGCTGAGAGCGTTCTAAATAGCCAACATCCAGTATCTCCCGCCGCGCTTCCATCCGGTACTTCTGCATTATCCTGCCTATCGGGATGTCAGCTCGCATCAGGTCGGTCTTGAACTCGGGTTTCAGTCTCGATAATGGCGTGTATGACCTCGCATAGAGCAGTGGCGTTCTATCGCCCTTCCTCACGATGAGGATATCTCGCTCGTTCACTGCCTCGCCGGTATCCACCCCGAGCAACTTCGCCGCTTCTCCCGGGCATGGCACCACCGACTGGCTGATCGTGGTAAGAGCAACCTCACAACATACAATGAGCTCAAGCAACACTGTCATGGACCCATCATGACCCAGGAGTATCCTGTGAAGTGGCGATAAGCCATAACGCCTGCTGAGTAACCATATCTTCTCCTCTGTACTGTCTGTCATTATTCCGTGTTTATTTGGAATTTTGTGCCTGGCGCCCGGGATTTGTAAATATTTTACGGTATTACTATTGTTAATACTTTATATTACAAATTGTCAATGCTGCGAGATGAACTCTACAGGGAGGAGATACTGGAGATAGCTCGTAAGATACTACATGAGGGACCGATCTGCAACCACTGCCTGGGCAGACAATTCGCGAAAATATCATCAGGCGTGTCGAACGAGATACGAGGAGAGATAGTGAGAGAGCTACTCACGGGCGCGGTACAGGACGGCAAATGCTGGCTCTGTAACGGGCTATTCGCCGAACTCGATAGATGGGTAGAAGCCGCTCTGAAGAAGTTAAGCAGGTATGAGTATGACTCTTTCCTGGTGGGTACGAAACTGAGCGGACTGCTGATGGCGAACGAGGAATTGATGTGGGAACTGACGGGTGCTATCTTCGCCGAGCCGCTGAAAGCCGAGCTGAACCGTGAGGTGGGCAAGAGGATAGAGCGAGCAACGGGTAAGCGTGTGGATTTGGAGAGCCGGATATCGTTGTCATATTGAACCTCTGGAATGATGACATCGAACTGGATGTGAGACCGGTCTTCATTTACGGCAGATACCTGAAATACAGGCGAGGCATACCACAGACGAGATGGTACTGTCGTGAATGTCGTGGCAAGGGCTGTGCAAGATGCAACTTCACGGGTAAGATGTATGCGGAATCGGTCGAGGAGCTGATAAAAGCGTCTATTATAGATGAGTTCGGTGCAGAGGATATGATATTGCATGGCTGTGGACGAGAGGACATAGATGCCCGAATGCTCGGCTCAGGTCGCCCTTTCGTGGTGGAGTTGAAAGAGCCGGTACGGCGTCACGTGGATCTTCAAGCACTGGAGGCGAAGGTCAATGCAGCCAATATCGGGAAACTGGCGGTCACTTCACTTCAGTACGTGGGCAGGGATATGATCGCCCGAATAAAGAATGCGAATGCGAAGAAGACGTACCGTGTGGTGGTGGAGCTACGAATACCCGTAAACAAAGAAGCACTGATAGATGCGGTAACGAAACTCAGTGATGCAATGATCGAGCAGCGTACACCGCTCCGTGTGGCACATCGTAGAGCGGATCTGGTACGTCAGAGGCGAATATACGAACTGAAATTACTCGGCTATTCGGGCAATACATGCGAACTGGAAGTGAAGTGTGATGGCGGTCTGTACGTAAAAGAGCTGATATCGGGCGATAGCGGTCGGACGAGTCCGAGCTTCAGTGATATGCTGGGTGTAGAAGCGGAAGTGAAGGAGCTGGATGTTATTGATGTCGAATTATAGCACTATCCCGGGAATGTGGTTGATCCAGCAGAGCAAAATTGCTTTATTTGAGCAATATTCCAAATCATTAACTATAAATCAGGTATTTGTCTATCATGCCATTATATGGCAACTAAATTACATGAGGAAGGCGAGCTAACCGTGGTCACGAGGGGAAGAATGGGTATAAGTAGTATAAGAGAGCGGAATGCCCGTAATATCCATAAAGCGCTCCATATCGCGGTTTGTTCCGAACTGAGGAGAAACACCATTATCGCCCTGCGTGAGGGTATGATGCCGCTGAGCGAGTTGCGGGCTGAGCTCGCGGTGAGTTCCACAACCGCGATACATGCATTACGAGAACTGGAGAAGCACAATCTCGTATTTCAGGATGAACGCCGATATTATGGATTGACGAAAATCGGAGAGATTGTAGCGTTAAAATTGATTGATTTCACCGATGCGGTCGCTGTGCTGAAGAAGTATGAGGACTTCTGGCTTACTCATGACCTCAGCGGGATTCCACCTCATTTGCTCGAGAAGATCGGACGGTTGAAGGATTCCATTCTAATAGAAGCTCCTGTTACTGATCTTTTTAAAGTGCATTCTTCCTATATTGACATGATAACAAAGGCAAAAGAAATAAAAGGTGTTTCCCCTATATTTGTTCCTGAGCTCACATTCGTATATGAAACAGTAACAATCAAGAAAAAAAGCGATGTCCAGCTCATAGTAACAAGAGAAGTATTGGATAAAATATTGGATGCAATAGATAATGAGTCTTTTAAAAAATCCATTAAAGATGGAAGTCTTAAATTGTATATAGTGAAAGGGGATGTAAAAGTTGCTTTTACTGTTACTGATTATTGCCTCTCTTTTGGCTTATTTAACCTTGGTGGGACATACGATTGGAATAGGGACTTGAGGAATTATAGCAAAGAAGCGATAGAATGGGGGGAGGAACTCTTTGAATGGTACCTCAAGCGATCTGAAAGGGTTATGATTTAGAATGCGCTTGATGTCCCCTTCCCAGAGATGGATTGATGACCTATGTAGAGAGCCCTCATGTAAAAAATAGGTGTAATAAAATATATTATTTAATATCCCTTCCGTTTCAATATTTCTATTTATTGTCTGATAAATTCATATCTTTCTTGACTGTAAGTTCTACATTCATCGCTATAAATGCGGCTTTATTAGCTTATTTCTCCTTCTTACTCTATGATGTAAAAGTTAATTTAAACTTACTCATTGCCTCTTTTCTCCTTACTTTTGCTGTATACAACCTTAATAAACTGACGGATATAAAAGAGGATTCGGTAAATGTGCCGGAAAGGGCGGGATTCATCGAAAAGAATAAGAATTGTATTATTTTTGCTGTGGCTGCATCGTACGTTGCTGCTTTCACGTTATCCTTTTTGCAAAACCCTCTTGCTATTTTTATAATCCTTTTCCCGTTCTGCATTGGGATCGTGTACAGTATAAAAATATCAAACTTCCGGTTGAAGGACATAACGGGTATAAAAAACTTCATAATTGCATTATCTTGGGCGGTGATAGGGACTTTTCTACCCTTAACCATCCCCTTTCGTAATTTCATCCTAATCCCCGTAATTTTCTACTTCTTTTTCATCAAAGTTTTTTCGGGTTCGATTATTTTTGACGTTCGCGACATTGAAGGTGATAAAATAAGCGGTGTAAGGACAATACCGGTAGTTTTTGGTATGCAGAACACAAAAAATCTGCTTCTGATCCTTAACTCAACACTGATACCATGGCTCACGATTTCTTATCTCTCGGGCTTTTTCCACCAGTATCTCCCGGTTTTGATCTTCTCCATTGCTTATGGATACTGGCATATCATACATTTTTGTAAAGAAGGGCTAAAAATAGGTAAGTCACTGGATCTGCTCGTTGATGGTGAGTGGATACCTGTGGCGATACTGTGTATTGTGATACAATTCGTGCTTAGCTCACGTTAATCATTTTTGAGGGAGTATCAGGCTTCCTGTATTAACTTATAGATTCTCATTCGCTCATTATCAAATACTTTCTCAAATCCTTCTACATCGTCACCGTAAATCATTTCCATTCCTATTGTTTCTCTCTTCACTATTTCTCTTCTTGCTATTCTGTCCATGGTGAAATTCCCGGTGACGTAATCATCGGGGTTTTCCCCGGAAGCTAAAGCTATCACACCAAATTTCCAGGTATCTTCTGGATAGACAACAAGAACATAATCAGCCCCGTATTTTCGCGCTATTCTCATGGATTCGGTGGAATTTTCCGCAACAAAGAAGCTGGCAACGTCCCTTACCTTTTCTTCAGATTCATAGGGATACCATAATTCGTATTCAATCCAGCTCCATGGATATCTATGCCTGCCCGCGATGGTCTCTTTTATGTTTCGAGAAGCTTCCCTTATCACCACCGCCCTATGCCCTATCTTCTCGATACCATCCGCATAGTCCCACCATGCTAAGACCGTTTCACCCTCTTTCGTGTTGTTCGCCAGCCATGAGAAACCTTCGTACAATTTCTCGTCCTGTATTTCCCATTTCAAAGCCTGCATGTCCCGAAAATCCAGCCACATCCCTGTTATTGCAATTGCAATTATTGTAACACTCACAATCCCGATAATGATTTCTCTTTTCATTCTTCCTTCCTTCCTCTTCTCAATTTATGTGCTTTTGTGATTT
>JAODGV010000113.1:0-6156 GCA_025464425.1 Methanosarcinales archaeon
CAGTACATGTGCTCCGATCCCGGTCAGGAATTGATAAAGAAGGATATAAAGGAGTACAGACTGAACAGAGTGGTTGTTGCTTCATGCTCACCACGTATGCACGAACCCACCTTCAGGAAGGCGTGTGAAGATGCGGGTGTGAACCCTTACTGCTTTGAGATGGCAAATATAAGGGAGCAGTGCGCATGGGTACACGTCGCAGGCGCCAGTACCACGGCAAAGGCGAAATCACTGGTCGCTTCCGCAGTGTGTAAAGCGGCATTACTCACGCCTCTGGAGTGTAAAAAGGTGAGCGTGATACCTCGCGCAATGGTGATTGGCGGTGGCGTATCCGGTATCTATGCCGCACTTGAAGTGGCAGATAAGGGGTTTGAAACGTATCTTGTGGAGAAGGAGCCTTCTATTGGTGGGCATATGGCACAGCTGGATAAAACGTTCCCAACGCTCGATTGCTCCGCATGTATATTAACGCCGAAGATGGTTGAAGCTGCCTCACATAAGAACATCCATCTACTTACATGTTCAGAGGTGAAGGGCGTGGATGGTTATATCGGCAACTATAAGGTGAGGATAGAGAAGAAGCCGAGATATGTGGACGAGCGTAAATGCACGGGCTGTGGCGATTGTGCAAATGCATGCAGGCTCTACAATCGGATAGACTCTGAATTTGACATGGGCATGGGTAAACGAAGAGCAATTTACATACCATTCCCGCAGGCTGTGCCCACTCGTGTACACCGTGGATGCCGAACATTGTCTATACCTGACGAAGGGCAGATGTGGTAAATCGCCGGCGTGTGTGGACGCATGCCCGGCAAATGCAATTGACTTCACACAGAGTAGTACGGAGATAGAAATAGAGGTCGGGACAATAATAGTCGCCACGGGCTATGAACTGCTCGACCCGATGGAGATGCCCGAATACGGGTATAAATACGATGAAGTCATCACGGGACTGGAGTTCGAACGCTTATCGGTTGCTTCAGGACCAACAGGTGGTAAGATACTGATAAATGGTAAAGAGCCGAAGGAAGTGGTATTCATATCCTGTGTGGGTTCACGTGATAGAGATGGTAATGCATACTGTTCACGTGTATGCTGCATGTACATAGCGAAGCATGCGCATCTTGTGCGTGACAAGATTCCTGATGCTCACGTAAGTGTGATATACAACGATATGCGAGCATATGGCAAGGGTTTTGAGGAGTTTTACAACCGTGTGATGGCGGAAGGTGTGGAATACATAAGGAAAGAGCTTGAAGAGCCGGTGATAATCACGAAAGATGGCGAAGAGGGTGTGGTGGTAAGGACAAGGCGCAGCACAGGTGAAGAGATAGCGATAGAAGCCGATCTGGTGGTTCTCGCTACGGCGATAGTACCGGGACGTGGCACAGAAGAGCTCGCAAAGATACTCAAGCTCACGAGGAGCGCAGATGGGTTCTTCATGGAGGCACATCCCAAGCTCCGACCACTCGATTCCTTCACCGATGGTGTATACATCGCTGGCTGCTGCCAGTCGCCGAAGGATATACCGGATAGCGTTGCTCAGGCTGTCGGCGCGGCACAGAAAGCGGCTATACCATTGATGCAGGGCGAGGTGGAGATAGAACCGCTTGTGGCGGAAGTCTACCCTGAACTGTGCACAGGTTGCGGCTCCTGCGAAATGGTATGCCCATTCGGTGCTATTACCATTGATGCGGTAGATAATAAAGCGAATGTGAATGATGTGATATGCAAAGGTTGTGGCTCTTGCAATGCGATATGCCCGTCCGGTGCGATATCAATAAACCACTTCAGAGACCGTCAGATATATGCGCAGATAGAGGCGCTGAGCTGCCTGTTATAAAATCGCGGTTCCGTATTCCGCACCGGTCATCGTCAACTCCTTCTTCAATTCCCTGAGGAACAGACCAAATAGCTCAAAAGAATCAAGAGCCCATGCCTTGAAATCCGCTCTCGATAGCTCCTCATCTATATCATCACTGCCCGGTAAGCCATACTCCTTCAACATCTACCCGGTTCTGCTCGATATAAGAGAAGAGCGCAGCAGATGCGAAGTGCGTGGGCACAAGCGGGCATTTATTGACCAGTTCGAGGATGAGCTTCCACTCTGCTTCGAGTTCTTCTTCTGTTATACCTGTGTGCTGTATCGCTTCCCGCCGTGTTTCCTCATCTATCAGTCCTTTTATATCGGTATTAAGATTTCTGAGTCCGCGTTTCGCCAGCTCTTTATATAAATCTCCCTGAACCAGCTCGTGCTCAAGCACATATCTGAGCATCATCTCACTTGCATATCCCAAAAACGCCTCGTTCAGTGCTATGATTGAGAACCATGCATCATGGACGAAGAATCTGCGATGCATTGCTGTCCCATAATCAAAGGAGCCGGAGGGAGAAGGTGCAAAGATAAGCGCTTCCGTCTTCAATAATATGGTATTCTTGAGCCGCTCTTCACCCGCAAGACGCATTAATAATTCCTCTTCTTCATCGCTCAGTGGCACATGCAGCGATACAGGTTCGTTAAGACATCTCTCATAGAACTCCAGTGTACTGACGATCCTGCTCACTTCGCGGTTCTTTAATATCTCGGCAACATCCCGAGCCGCGTGCGTCATCCATTTCCTCTCGTCTTCCTCTGGTTTAAACACCATTACACCTATGCGAGTGGGAATTTATCCCAAATTTACTGCTAAAATATACCACAGCCCTTCGCATATCCCTATCCAATTATAGGCATCCCCCTTTTATAAATTAAAAAGTGATATATACAACGTATAACGGTTAAAGAGGGGGAGGAGATATAGAGATGGAAGTAGAGATAGAGAAGGAGAACGTGAATAAACTATTGAAACGTAGAGAAGTCTTCTTCCGGTTAAGGCACGATGGTGGCTCACCGAGCAGGGCGGAAGCACGGGCGGCACTGATAAAGACGCTTCAGTGCAGTCCGAACCTGCTTGTAATCGACTGGATGCGTGCTGAATTTGGCAGACGTGAGACAGTGGGCTATGCAAAGGTCTACGAGACCGAAGATAGACTGAATGAGATAGAGGAAGAGCACATAATAAAGAGGAACTTTGGTGAGGGTGCGAAGAATGATACATAAATACTATGAGGTGGTGAAGGAAGGCGATGAATTGATACTGAAGCGTAAGCGTAAGACGTGTCCCCGATGTGGCGCCGGCATATTCCTGGCAGAGCATGAAGACCGCTACTCGTGCGGTAAGTGTGGCTATACAGAATTCAAGAAAAAGAGCTGATTCACCACGCTAAGGAATCACGTAGAAACATCGCCAATCTCATGCTATCCTCATCGGTTCTTATCAATATGTCTGTTTTTAATACTTCCACATCCACAGCCACAGCCAGCTCATCGCTCTTATCTATCACCAGTACATCCAGGAAATCCGCATAGCATCTGTAAACGCCGTAAGGGGATACTTCAAACCCTTTTGCTCGCATCAGTTTACCGGCAGGACCACTCACAGGCGCGTTACCCACCACCGGTGATACCGCCACCACCTCCTTACCCCTCAATAGCTCCCTTATACCTTTCAAACCCAGGATGGGTCCTATACTTGTTATCGGGTTGCTCGGTCCTATCAGCACCTCATGCGCGGATTCCAGCGCGTTTATAACCGCTTTGGTCGGACTCGCATGCTCAATACCGTCGAATCGTACATCAAGTACCTCCGGCTCACCTCGCTTCGTGACCCAGAACTCCTGGAAATGGAGCTCACCATCTGGTGTTATTATCCTCGTGCTCACTCTCTCATCGGTCATCGGCAGTATCCCGGCATTTATACCGAATCGTGTCCTGAGCTCGACAGGTTGCTTCTGTAAGTGTCATACCACGTCTTATCAGTTCTGTCCTCAATATATGGGTCGCTCTATCGGCATCACCAATCATCATCCGCTCATCATGACCCCGCATCTTCAGTGCGTTATGGGTATGAAAAGTATCGCCAGCGATGCCCCACCATCTCCCACGATCTATTATCCCCGCAAGGGTATATATTACAGAATCAACATCCGGGCATACTAAATTGCCGGATACATAGACATCCTCCGCTGTATTCACCACTATTGTAAGATTCTCCTCACCAAATACCTCCCTCAAGCCAGGCAACAGCTTGGGCGTGCCCCCCGACAGGATGAGCATGCTATTTTATATATCAAAATTAAAAGTAACTACTCACCAAATACTAAAGTTCCAATGACCTAAATGATGGCGATATGGCGTACAACAGCAGATAAAAAGCTTCGGGGCTTCACACCCGCGCTCAGATCTGCCCCGGCTTCTTTTATCCGCAAACCGTTATATGAACCGAAGGATAGGTGTCGCTCTTACAGCACCCGATGACTGGACTGCAACCGCATTCATGAGGAGTATAAGGGATAGGGGAGCAGAGGCTGTCGCACTCGATCTCTCTCATGTAAGCGTTTCTATCGGCACTGACTTATCATGGCTATATGAAGATGCGAAACTCCACGATATGGATGGTCTTATCGTCCGTGATGTGGGTATAAGCAATTCCTTAGAGCTTATTTCCGTTAAGTTCGATTTGTTACGTCAATTTGAGCGCGATATGCGGGTTATGAATACTTCAATTGCTATCCAGAATGCGGCAAACAAGTTCTTCTCGTTCGTGCTATTCCTCAAAGCGCATCTGCCTGTGCCTCGCACGGTGGTAACAACCCGTCTGAGTGTCGCAAAACGAGCAATTGCGGATTTACACTCGGTTCTGGTGAAGCCTGTATTCGGCAGTCAGGGCAGGGGAATAATCAAGCTCGAGGAGCCTGACGATGATAAACTCTCAGCTTTACTGAAAGAGCGTGGTGTGCTATACCTGCAGGAGTTCATTCCCAACCCTGGTCGTGACATACGGGTGTTTGTCGTCGCGGATGAAGCGCTTGGTGCTATTTATCGGATCTCGCCACATGGGTCATTCGTATCCAACCTCAGCCAGGGTGGACGTCCACGCAGATGCGAACTGACCGGGGAGTTGAGTGAGCTTGCGATACGCGCTACGAATGCAATTGGTGCTGATTTCGCGGGTGTTGACATTATAGAGGGTTATGATGGCTTATACCTGCTCGAGATAAACGCAACACCTTCCGGTCGCGGCATAAAGTCAGCCTGTGGTATTGACGTCACCGGTAAGATTGTGGAGCTCCTATTCTCGCAATTGAAGCGTTAAGTTAAGTTGAATTTATATTTCCGACGGTTTTGGCACTGAATGACTGTGCAACGAGTTGCAACATTTAATGGGATTCTAACAACTATCTGGACTGGATTGACACATTCAGTGATGGCTTGAATAAGAATAAAAGAAAGATAAGATAATCTAAAATTGATGTTATTACGTTAATGAACAATCCAATAAAGAAGATACTGGCGATTGGGTATTCAGTCAGGCATATAGTTTGTTCAGGTACCAGAGCGGGCTATGAGATGTATGCTGCCGATGCGTTCGGCGACGAAGATACGCTAAGATGCGCGGTGCGCTACACGCCACTGGAGAACATCAGACATGTGATTGATGATGTTGATGGCATCTTATTGGGTTCTGGTCTGGAGAATGCGGATCTGGGATTCATCACGGAGGATAAGATACTGGGCAATTCCCCGGAGAGGATGCGCCAGGTATCGAATAAGGCATGGCTGGCAGACCGGCTTGATGAGTTGGACGTAGCCCATCCCCGTACATCCCTCATGGCGGATATTAACGCACAGAGGCTGAGATACCCGGTGGTGGTGAAGCCGATATATGGTGGTGGCGGTACAAATAACATACTGTGCATGAAAGATAGTGATTTAACAAAATTTAAATCTTATGACTTCATATGCCAGGAATACATAAAAGGCACACACGCTTCCGTATCCACACTGTCAACCGGTAAAGAAGCCATATCAGTCGGTGTAAATGAGCAGCTGATTGGTGTGGCTTCGCTGCACGCACCGGGCTCGTTCTCTTACTGTGGCAATATCACGCCGCTCGTCTCGCAGGCTTCCGAGCGTATGTGTGAGATAGCAGAGTTCTTAACACTCGAATTCGGGCTGAAAGGCACAAATGGGTTCGATTTCGTCATAACAGGCGAGGGTCAGCCGTTACTGATAGAGGTAAATCCACGGTTTCAGGGCAGTCTCGATACCAT
>JAODGV010000113.1:6264-6537 GCA_025464425.1 Methanosarcinales archaeon
GATACCAGAGAGCTCTCTACCGGGCTGAATCTCGTGGATGCCGTGGTAAAAGCGGTAAGAAGTAGCTTGTTGCCTGAGAGAATCGTCACGCAGAGATATGCAGTAAGACTCATCCTCTATGCCGATCATGACGTGGTAGCCAGCATAAATTTTGTGGACGGTATCGTGGACATTCCGACGGATGGGCGAGTCATTAGAGCAGGTCAGCCAGTGGCATCATGCACAGGTACAGGTGCTACGAGAGCAGATGCAATTGCAGCGGCAATGCGCAGG
>JAODGV010000012.1:0-7969 GCA_025464425.1 Methanosarcinales archaeon
GAGCCTGGGATTTGCAGATATTTTCTGGAATAACTATAAAAGTGTAATAAAGCAATGGATTTACGTGCGATATTCGAAGAGAGGTTCAGGAATGTAATAGGCGCAGCACGTGCAGGCGAGCAGCGTTGCCTTAACGGTAAACGATGGAACGGAAATGCAGTACTGATAGTGGTTGATGCCGCACTGGATTCCAGCGGATTGAACTATTTCAATATCGTGGTGCCACGTGTCCGGCGGTTTTACAGTGAGTATGTAGAAACGTGCGAGATAAGTTCGTTCAGTGATTTCGCGAGGCTCTCGCCTGATGATGCACGGTTACGCGCGATAATGAATAACAGGCGTGTATGGCATGTGGCGATAGAGATATGCCGTATTCTTAACGCCCGGAGAGCGCATTTTAATAGCGATTTTCAGGCTTTGAGAGACTGGGCTGAGCATACCCATTATGATAAATGGCGGGAAGACGATATAGGGCGAATAAGCGGTGTAGGCTTGATCACTTTCCAGTACCTGAGGATGCAGGCGGGTGTGGATACCAGTATGCCAGACAAGATAATCAAGCGTGTTGTAGCAGATGAATTTGGTATTCACGAAAACGACGATATAGAGTTCATAAGAGCAATGGAGAGGCTATCACGGGCGATAGGCTACTCTCAACTGTTACTCTGCTGGGCGATATGGCTCAGAGAAGCGGTTAATAATGCCTCAGAAAGCAATCGTCAACCTTGATGTGCTCTGCCCGGAACGACCTTCTGCTGCATAGCTCCATCAAATCTTCGCTCAGTTCTACTTTTAGCGGTAGGAAGATCGTTCTCTTACTTACTGCCCTGTTGACCAGTTCGCCGTCCTTTATCACTACTTCTCCACCCTTGAGTAGATATGAACATCTACCCAGTTGCCGCTCCAGATCCTTTGATTCTGTATCGTAGATCGCGATATCCGCATCTGCACCTGTGCCAAGATGCCCCTTGATATGATCCAGCCCGAGTTGCCTCGCCGGATTCGTACGCGTTATCGTTACAAGTTCATACATCGAGTACTCCCTGTGTGGCAGTTCTTCCATGCTGGTATGACCGAGCAGAGCTGCGAATATCCGCGGATACGCGTTGAACATGCAGCCACAGGTGGTGGAGAAGGAGATCTGTTCGTGATATTTCACGGCTTCGAGAGCGAACATCAGAGAGCGGGCACATGCCGCTTCTTCTACCCTCGAGAATACCAGTGGCTTCTCCAGCCCTATATCAATGCTGATGAAATCATTACTCGCGGGTTCATAACCTATATTCAGATGCGGATTGAAAAACGAGATGCCCAGATCGGCATTACCACCATATTTCAGTACCTTCAGTGCTTCTTCATAGCGCTCCTCATCGTCTATGCCTGAAGCGAGATTCACGAGCCAGAAAGCGCACAAAAGCCGGGCATCCTCGTTCAGCAGCTCTGGATACACCCGCAGCTGTAGCTCTGGCATATCAGCACGTAATGGCGAGAGCCTGTGGAAGAAATCGAGACATCTGTGCGTGGATATATCGCGATAAAAGAACCCCCGCTTCGTGTATCTAATACCTACATCGTATAGCATTGCATTTAACGCCCGTGTGATACCAAGAAGTTGAAGTACAAGCCTGTTCATCATTCCGGTATCTCCTGCTCTGATCCATCTCTCTATATCATACAGTGTGAGTACGAGTAATGCCGAGGTATCAATGATAGGGATGCCCGCGAGCTCATGGTGGACATAACTCGCGGTATTCAGTGTCATCAAGGGCTCATTCACGTGTGTATAGCCCATTCTGGCATATATCTCCCCTATCTGGTTCAGAGTGGGTAAGCCAAATGAGAATCTTGCCAGATTGAGTCCATAAGTGGCAATATGGCTGTGCACATCAATACCACCGGGCATGACTGTCTTACCTTTAGCATCTATCACGAGCTCGGGCTCGGTCTCCGGCACAAGCTTACCATCGGCAACGAAGAGATCCATCACCTCGCCGTCTATTCCATGCCCGGGGTCGTAAACTGTACCGTTTTTTATCTGTATCCTCATTATACATTCATCTCTTTCTCGCAACCACAGTGATGAATACAGGACCCCTTATATCTATCTTCCTCTTATGTGCGGTGATGTATCGCATCGCAACCTCATCTATTTTTATGTTTATGTCTGAGCCACTCCGAACTATCCGCACTCTCACGCTGTGCTCAGGCGTATCCGCTTCACGTGCCCAGTTCTCTATCTCATAAGCTGCGTGTGCAGCGAAAGCGTCCAGGAATCTTATATTCGTGGATATACCCGACTCAAATACCTTCTCCCAGCGCTTGGTTCGCGGTATCGCCATTATAGAACCCTCATATGCTATCACCTCATTCAGATATGCAGGACCACAGAGGAGCGTATCAGCCTCAGGCTCCGTGACACACACATCTATACCGGTACCGAATAACGAGCCACGATACGCAAGAAACTCGCATGGCGATTGCTCGTCACCCTTCTCCTCGCATACTCGTATGATTGCATCCGCTATCTCATTACCTTCTATCGTGGAGGGTGTGTGCTCCAGAGCGACCATGCCCGCCAGTTCCATATCACTCAGTTCCCATGAGCCATAGAACTGCGGGAATGCCAGTGCACGCACATCGTCCACATCATTCAATATCATTGCTAACCGCTCCACACCCAGTCCGAGGTTCAATACAGGATAAGGTATATCATACTGTGCCAGGGCAGTGGGCGAATATATGCCGAAAGTAGCCACCTCCACCCAGTCTATCCGGGGGTGATGGCAGAACACCTCTATCTGCGTGCCCGGCATGTAATACTTGGAACGCTTCTCATCCTCACGGAATTTTATTCGCTCGAACCCGAACTGAGCCAGAAGCCCGGTGGCTATATCCCTGCCATCGTCTATGCTCACTTCCTCGTTACAGTACACACAGGACGCCGAATGGTAATTCCTGAGCCGTGTCTCGCCCTCTCGCTGCTCTCGTCTGAAACATCTATCAACCGAGAACAGCTTTATCGGGAACTTACGCTTATCCCAGAGTGAAGCAAGGGTGAGGAACCACCCGGAAGTCATATGAGACCTGAGCGTGCTCCTCGTCGCTATGGGTGCAAGACTCTTCAGTTCAGGCAGCACGGTATCAAGCACCTTCGTCACTTCCATATCGGTCACTCCTATACTGGCTGCTATCTCGTACACCAGGTCGTCGCCATCTATCTCGCCCTTCTTGTATCTATGCATGGTATCCTGAAGCGATTCTATCTCCTCACGTGTGAATTCACGGTTGAAGAGCGAGTTCAGCTGCTTCACCCTCGATTCTGAGAAGCCTATATCAGGTCGTGGCAGACCTGCGAGATAATAACAACGGTCGAGAACCGCGAGTGCCTCTTTGCCAAATTGCTTCTTCACCTCTTCCTCGTCTATTATAACAGGATTCATGACCTCATCGAACCCGAGCCTCAGATACGCCTCCCTCAATCTCTGGATCGTTTCAAATACCGGATGGGGCTTGCCGAAAGATAGACGAGACCGGGGGAACGACTCATTTATAGCTCGTTCTGACGCATATTTGACGCTTTCGAGCCACGTAGCTTCGAAGTCACGCCTCGCTGATTCCCTTATCTCCTCAGGGTTGAATCGCATCTTTACCAATCCTCTCGGTTAGTGTTCCAGAAACTCCTTCACCAGCTTTATCGCACAGAGATCGCCACAGATGGAGCACGCTTCGCTCTCCGATGGTCTGTTAGACTTTATCATACGCGCTTCTGCGGGATCTATGGCGAGCTCAAACTGACGCTTCCAGTTGAGACTCTTGCGTGCATACGCCATCTCCCTGTCCTGTTGCCTCGCACGTTCTGCCTGTCCCGCCTTCACCGTATCCGCGATATGTGCTGCTATCTTCGTGACCACAGTACCATCAATTATATGGTCCAGCGAGGGTAAAGCGAGATGCTCAGACGGCGAGACCATGCACAGGAAATCAGCACCATACATGCCCGCCACTGCACCACCTATCGCACTCACTATATGGTCATAGCCGGGTGCGATATCGGTCACGAGCGGTCCGAGCAGATAAAGGGGTGCAAAATCGGTTATATGCTTTATAGCCTTCACAGATGCTTCTATTTCGTCCAGCGGTACATGACCCGGACCCTCAACGATCACCTGCACGCCGCGCTCACGTGCTGCTCTGACGAGCTCACCGAGTATTATATTCTCCATGAATTTCGCACGGTCTGATGCATCGGCGATGCAGCCCGGGCGCATACCATCGCCCAGACTCAACGTCAATTCATACTCCTTCGCTATATCCAGCAGGTAGTCATATTCTTTGTAGAACGGATTCTCAAGTTCGTTATGTATCATCCACCCGACGAGGAAGGCACCACCACGACTGACAACGTTCAGTATGCGGTCACTTCGGCGCAACCGCTCCAGCGTGTTCAGGTTCACACCGGCATGGATGGTGACGAAATCTATACCATCTTCCGCATGCCTGCGAACTGCATTGAACATGTCATCCGAGCTCATGTCCACCACCGCACGGTTACTCACCGCAGCCTGGTATATCGGCACTGTGCCCACTGGTACATTCACCTCCTTCAGTATCCGCCTGCGAACCTCATCGAGATCACCACCGGTAGAGAGGTCCATCACTGTGTCAGCACCGTATCGTACAGCCACTCGCGCCTTGTCCACCTCCTCCTCTATATTCACGTAGTCCTTTGACGTACCTACATTCACGTTCACCTTCGTGCTCATGCACTCGCCTATCGCTTTCAGTACGATATCGCCGTCACGCTTCACATTACGTGGTATTACCACCCTGCCGGACTCAATAAGCCGTTTCAGCCTGTCTACGCTGATACCTTCCGCCTGTGCAACCCGCTTTATATCCTCAGCCGTTATCATCTCCGTTTCTAACCTTTTAATATAATTCATTCAGGTAAATATTTTAGAGGACTCCTTCTTTTAACACAGTACGTTAGACATGCACGAGCGTTATTCATACTTATGCCTTTATCCGTTCCTGCCCGCGGCATCTGAATATGTAAAGGAGTCGGGGCTCACTCTCGATCATCTGATCAGCTCGGTTTCCGCCAGGATAAGAGCCAGAGAGCGTGTGATAGAAGCCATAAGAACCGGTTGCGTAGAGAGACCGGTTATAGGAGATGAGCAGCATGCGCAGATGGAACTGCTATCGTATCCGTTCGCACGTATCCTCGTATCATGTATCCGTGACCCTTACCTCGTCCGCAGATATGCACTCGCGGAGGCAAAAGGCGCATACAGGCGTATAATCGAAGAGCTGCACTCCGGCAGGATAGATACCATCCATAAACTGGCTGACGACCTTGGTCTCAGTATCCACACCTCAGCCGGATATGTTCTCGTACCTTTCACCGATTATCTGCGATTAACAGTCAATCTCAGGGACAAAAGATGGAAACTGGTGAATCGTAGCCTCGTTCGGGGTAAAGTGAAGCTCAACATGAACGAATTTGTACGGGTGGTCCAGGAAGCCATCTATGAACGCGTGGTGAAAGGATTACCACTGGACGTGCCCGAAGAGATATGCAATTCGTTGAGTGCGCATATAGAGGAGATAAAGCATGAACTTGCACTCAGGCGTGCGAAAACGGATGAGTTCCGTGCACCTTCCGGCGGTGATCCCGAGTCGTTCCCGCCTTGCATAAGAAACATAATTCGCAATTTGAAGGATGGTGTGAATATACCACATAGCGCGCGATTCGCAGTTACTGCATTTCTTCTTAATGCCGGGCTGTCCGTAGAGGATGTGATAGAATTATACAGGAGCTTGCCGGATTTCAATGAGAGCATGACGCGATACCAGGTGGAACATATCGCGGGTGTCCGTAGTGGCACGCGCTATACCGCACCTTCTTGCGCTACAATGCGTACCTACGGCAACTGTGTGGATAAAGACGAGCTCTGTGAGAAGGTATCACATCCACTGAGTTATTACAGGTTAAAATTGAAGGCTAAAAAGGCATAAAAAAGTAAATATGAAGGCAATATTTTCAGGAAATAGGGACGTCCGGAAGTATTATGTAACGGCAATGGTACTGGTATTATGCTCTCAGCACATCGTGGGCAGTGTGATCGCAGCCACGGGATTGACCGATCTGGATTTTGATAATGATGGCTATATAACACAGAACGACCTGGATATACTGAAATCGCACTTCAACGAGCGATACAGATGGTATGTGCCCTGGGACCTTAATGCCGATCTGAGATGTGATTACCGCGATTTTTATTATTTCGTTGAACGTGTACCGGTGAACCAGCGCTATCAGGTGGTGGCAAATATATCGGTCTGGAATATGAGCAACTATACGATCGAACGAGGTATACCGCCTGCGGTGATACTCGGTGAGACGATCTATCCTCAGAACCCCTATCGGGTGGCATCATGGATAAAGCACTGTACGAGCCTCGAACCGCCGAAAAACGACTCCGCTCTCTGTGTCCATTATGCGCGAGACCTCTGTCGTCTGGCATATAAAGAACTGGGACCGAAGACGATTGCATGGGGCTCCTCCGGCGTGCACGCATATGGTATGATATACATCGGTGGTAACTGGCGTAAACTCTCCAACTGGGCTATAATAGACCCTTACTGGAAGTTATACCAGGTCAGTGACTCTTTATGGCTACATAATACCCGCACGATCAAGATATTACTTGATAAGGGTCGCTATGGCTACTGGGCAATTCATCTCGACGTGGATCCCGAGAACAATACGATCTATGACGCGTACAAAGCGGAATACCGTATAGGTAACTACCGGGAGCCGTAACTGCCGGAAAACTTTTTATGGTGTGAAAATATTGAAGGTGTGTGAAAATGAGGCGTGCAATTTGGATAAGGATGATTTTAGTGGTGATATTATTAGGAGGAGCGGTGTATTTGTTATTCCCGGCAGGAAAGCCAGAAATACCGGTGATTAAGGGCATAACGAACAGCTGGGGCGATATAACAGCGGAAAGTAGCGAAATAAAAACGAATATAATTGTGGATAACCCGAATGCCTTTACTATACCGATAGAGGATGTGGAATACGAGATTTTTATGAACGATGTGGAGATGGGTTCAGGGCATAGCATTGGCGAAGCTTCCCTGCCAGCAAAGCGTGAGCATACAATAACCGTCCTCACCAGGCTGGATAATAATAAAATACCGGAGTGGTGGGTAACGCATATAAGAAAAGGAGAGAACTCGGATGTTAAAATAAGCGGCAATATCGTGTTTGACCTTAAACTCACGGAATACAGATACCCGATAGAGTACACAATAGGCAGCGTGCGAACGAACATTCTTGGCGGTAAGGAGCGCTATCAGGTGGATGAGGCGAGCAAGGAGCCACAGGTAAGGTCAATAGAGAACACCTGGGGAGAAGTTACCGCTGACTTTACTGAAATCCGAACGAAAATGGCATTGTATAATCCACAACCCGCTCCAGTATACATTGAACGAATAAAGTGTGAGATATACATGAACGGTATAAAAATGGGCTCTGGACTTTCAGAAGAGACTTTATTGCTAAAGCCACGAGGCGATACCGAAATCCTCTTCTATACACGGCTTGATAATCATAAGCTTAACGACTGGTGGGTAACACATCTCAGAAACGGTGAGAGAACATCGTTAAAAATAAAATCTGAACTCGTATATAAAGCTGGTGAAAAGGAGTTCAAGATAGAATTGCCGGTGCAGGAGAAGACACTGGAGACAGATATACTCAGCAGTAATGGATGAAAGAGAGCACACTTCAATACCATTACCTGTTCAACCGTTGATGCGCTTCCGCGAGATGTCTCGCACCCAGTGCACCGATGAGCGATATCTCGCCTGCAAGCACTGCTGCACCGACAATCTCCGCGAACTTCATTGCATTCGTACCCGGTGGATTGCCCGAGCCATACACTCCCATTAGCTGAAG
>JAODGV010000012.1:8061-10590 GCA_025464425.1 Methanosarcinales archaeon
GTGGCAATGAATATCGCAGCAATTATGTTCGCAAACTGCGCATTGAACCCGTACGAAGCAGCTAAAGCACTACCTATCCAGCATTTACGATATACCAGTTCAGCCATCCTCTCCGGCGTGGTCTTCAGCAGCCCGGTCACCACCTCACGGCTCAGAACCACCTCAGAAATAACCGTCTTACCCCTGCCCAGTATCAGGTTAAGTGCCGAAGGTTTCTTGTCCACGCACACATTACCGCTGAGCGCCACGTGCTCCAAGCCCAGCTCGGACTCCAGAAACTTGATGACCGCATCCGTGGCGATGGTTGCCATATTCATACCCATGGCATCACCGGTTTTATAAACTATCCGCAGGAAAAGGTTACAGCCAATAATCCAGCTCTGTATATCATCCATAATCAGGTGTCGCGAGGTTGACTCAGCTATCTCTTTCAATCTCGTACGATTGTTATCTATAAACTCAAGTGCATCACGTGCATGTGCGATGTTCCGGGCTCTCAATACCGGTGCACGAGCCATACCATCATGCATGACAGACGAAACTGCACCGCCAGACCGGTTTATCGCGGTACAGCCCCTGTTGACAGAAGCAACGAGCGCGCCTTCGGTCGTTGCCAGCGGTATATAATAGGAACCTTCAGCGTAGCTCCCTTTCACGTCAACAGGTCCGGCAACGCCCAAGGGTACCTGTGCAGCACCGATGAGATTCTCTATATTCGCCTTCTCCGCCCTATCCGCATCAAAAGAGAAGACACCCACTTCCCTCAGCTCATGCCCTGTTACTGCTTCCAGTGCCCGCCGCCTCAGCTCTGCTGCCTTGCCCGCATCCACATACCTCGTCAATTCATGAAACTTCAGTTCTCGCTTGATTAACCCCTCAATCAGTTCCTGGTCGTCCATTTCCATACTCATACGAGGATAGAAAGAAAGAACTATTTCAACAGATCGGATTTCTGTAGCACGAGCAGGTCTTCGGTACTTAACTTACCGCCCTCACGGAATCGCTCATAGATACTCTTTGCCCGCTTCCTCGCTTCTATCCGCTCCCTGAAGTTCCAATCCTCTCTTAACTTCCGTTTCAAACCACTGATCACGTGATTGAAATCACGAACATCACGTAGATAGCGTATGAATAACCGATGCGCCTCGTCCGCAGCCTCCTGCGCCTCGAGATAAAGCCGATGCGCCTCGTCCGCTTTCGCCCTTATCCTGTCCGCCTCTTTGAACCACTCAACCATCCTGTCATGGCATTCATGAGATAGCCGGACGTAATTCAATACCTCCTCATGATACTTATCCGCTTCCGCCTTGTACTTCTGTGCCTTCTTCAATAACTCTTTCAATTTCTTGTCCTTCTCAAACTCCTTCTGCATCTCCGCGAATTCCCTCCTCAGCTCCGTTATCTTGGCTACCAGCTTCTTCTCACGCTCCTTGCTCAGTACTTCCACCTGTTGCCGCATCTCCAGCTCGGCTATGCGCTTCCTTAGCCGTTCAAATGCGCGAATACTCGCCAGGTCGTTCTTCTTACGCAGTTTCTCCACCATTGCATAGTATTTTGATGCACGCCGGTTCAGCACGTTTCGCTTCTCTTTCTTCTCCTCTATCAACTTCTCGTATTCTTCACGCTGTTTCTTGTACTCCTTAGCCTTTGCTACCGCCTCTTTTATCCTGCCATTGAGCTCATCACGCAGATCTGCCCATTTACTCGCCTCGGAATTCAACTCAGTTCTGCGCCTCTTGCATTCTTCCGCCTTCTTTATTACCTCTGCCCGCCTCGCCTCCAACTCCTCAAGCATTCTTATCTTCCACTCAGCGCTTTTCTTATAATTAGTGATAAGTTATATAAATACTATTCACTATTCAGGGGATTACAGTATGCGGCTCCGCCATCGAACGAATATTTAACCTCCTGATAGTCTCTCTTTAATGCTATAACGTCCTCTTTCACCTTGTTTACAGATTCTTCATCAATTAACAGCCTCTTCATGATCGAAGCTATCTCTACCATCTCCGATTCCTTCATTCCTATTCGTGTGAGCTCCTGTACTCCGAGTCTCAGTCCAGAAGGTTTGTCCGGGCTGTTATCCCATGGTAACATGTTCTTATTCGTTATCAGATATGCCTGCTCCAGTCGTTTCGCTACCGCGTGCCCACCACCGATGTTGCGAACATCAATGGCGATTTGATGAGACCGGGTAAAGCCTTTATGCTCACATAGCACGTTAAACCCCGCCTGATACAGTGCCTGTGCCAGTGCTTTTGCATTTCTCTGTATCTGTGCGGCGTAAGATTCACCAAACTGCATCATCTCACGCAACGTCACCGCCAGTCCCGCTACATGATGCAGATGGTGATTACTCACCGTTCCAGGAAATACTGCACGGTCTATCGCCTCACCCAGTGTATTACCGCATAGAATCATAGCGCCCTGAGGTCCGGGGAATGTCTTATGCGTACTGCTTGTCACGACATCCGCGCCCTCACGCAACGGATCCTGGAATTTATTGCCCGCTATGAGCCCCAGTACATG
>JAODGV010000013.1 GCA_025464425.1 Methanosarcinales archaeon
TACCATCAGTATCGCTCGTTGAAGTGCGATTTCAGTATATTCAGGTCGTTCTGCGTTATATAGCCATCATTATCAAAATCCAGATCGGTCAAGCCCATGGATGCGGTCGCACTGCCTGCGAACTGGTAGCATAACACCAATACCGCTACTATTGCACAGTGCTTCCGTCTACTTATGGACATATTTGTGTTTATACTTTATCTTCATCATCAATTATTCCTTGCCATTCTTCTTCACAGGTGTGTACGCCGATTCACGAAACAGATCAGTTTTAATGTTCCGGGTGTGGAGGGGGCGGTATTGCTATCTTCACCATTGCAGGTCTCAAGACCTTATCATGAAACATATACCCCTTCCGAACCACCTCAATGACCTTATTCTCCGGCTCCGTATCCCCCGCTTCTCGTGCCACCACCTCATGCCTGAACGGGTCGAACTGCTCACCCTCTGCCTTTATCTCCTCGAGCCCCGCTCCTCTCAATATCGCGTCAAATCGCCTCACCGTCATTTCCACACCCCTCCTCAGACCCTCGTTATCGCCCTTTACATGTTGCATAGCGGCATCCAGCGAATCCTTTACCGGCAGTAACTCGGAGATAAAACATTCAAGAGCATAATCAGCGAATTCGCGCTTCTCCTTCGCCACCCGCTTCTTATAATTCTCAAAGTCCGCTTTCAAATACATCAATTCATTCAGATATTGCTCGCCTTTGAGTAGCCCATCCAGCTGCTTCTTCTTCCCCTCCAGCTCCTCGCCCACTACCGCAATGGCATCCTCAATCTCCTCATCGTCATTATGCTCCAGATCCGATTTCAATCGCTCTAACTCGGTTGTCAGTCCGTTCAACTCGCCCAGCAGCTCGTTCAACCTGCTCAAACCCTTCTCTACCGCACTCCTGCAATCCTGAATCGCACTCTCCACACATTCAATCCGTGCCTTTAGCTCCTCCACCATACAACATGAATTCTCTTTTTGGTTATGAAAAAATTACACCCATGCTTTTTATTCATGGCTTATATCTTCTATCATGTCATTACCAGATGCGCACGGCAAGTACGGCAGGTACGGCGGTAAGTTTGCACCTGAGGTATTGATGCCCGCACTGGAGGAGTTAGAAAGATCATTCAATGGGTTTCTTAAAGATGATCGCTTCAATAGCGAATTGAGCACGCTCCTGCACGATTTCGCCGGTCGCCCAACACCTCTTTATCTCGCAAAGAATCTCTCTGAGCTGTGTGGCAGCAGGATATACCTCAAGCGCGAGGATCTTGTACACGGTGGCGCACACAAGCTGAACAACACCCTGGGTCAGTGCCTGCTGGCGAAGTACATGGGAAAGAAGCGTATAATTGCGGAGACCGGTGCGGGTCAGCATGGAGTAGCGACCGCGATGGCTGCCGCTGTCATCGGGTTACAGTGCGAGATATACATGGGCACAGAGGACATAAAGCGGCAGAGGCTGAATGTATTCAGGATGGAACTCCTGGGTGCGCGTGTCAATCCCGTTGACTCCGGCTCAAGAACGCTGAAAGATGCGATAAACGATGCGATGCGCGACTGGGTCACCAATGTCGAGGATACTTATTACCTGATCGGTAGTGTTGTGGGACCACATCCATATCCATTGATTGTGCGCGAGTTTCAGCGTATCATCGGTAGAGAGACGAAGGAGCAGATACTGGCTGCGGAAGGTAGATTGCCAGATGCCATTATAGCCTGTGTGGGCGGTGGCAGCAACGCACTCGGTATATTCTCTGACTTTATTGAAGACCAGTCGGTATCGCTTATAGGTGTAGAAGCGGGAGGCAAAGGACTGGCAACCGGCGAGCATGGCGCTTCTCTCTGCGCTGGTACTGAAGGTGTACTGCATGGCATGTATTCAAAACTGCTGCAGGACGAATATGGGCAGATAAAGCAATCCCATAGCTTCGCACCCGGGCTGGACTATCCCGGTGTGGGACCGGAACTGGCGTATCTTGTGGATTCCGGGCGTGTGCGTGTGGATTCCGCCACAGATGAAGAGACACTGAGGGCTTTTGAGCTATTATCAATGAAAGAAGGTATCATACCTGCTCTGGAGTCCGCACATGCGATACATTACGCGATCGCACATGCGAATGAATGGGATTTGATCGTGGTGAACCTCTCAGGCAGGGGAGACAAGGATATATTCAGTGTTGCAGATGCGTTAAAAGGTAAGGAGGTGATTTAAAAAATGTTATTAGTGATAATAGCTTTTGTTGCAGGACTGGTTTATGGCTATGTGAATCCGGGCAAGGAGAATCGGTGGGCACTGTTCAAGAAGGGAATCATGCTGGGTGTGGTTCTCGGGCTGATACTGGGCTTTTTAAGTCTGCTGATTGGAGGTTTGATTCTATCCGCGGCAACAGCGATAGGAACGCTTATCAGCATAATAAAGCTCACGATCGTATTCATCATCGGTACGTTCATCGGCGACCTGCTTGAGCGGATAATAAAATAGGGCATGTTCGCTGGTATAGACATTGGTGGTGCGAACACGAAGATAGCCAACTCGGATGGCTCTATTGCTGATTCTTTCTATGCCCCACTATGGCGTGACAGCACCGTTTTATACAGGGTGCTGCATCAGATCAGGGATCGGTTCAGCAATGTGGAGGGTGTGGGAGTGGTAATGACCGGTGAGCTATGTGACTGCTACAAAACGAGAAGGGAGGGAGTAATAAGTATAAGCAATGCAGTCTCCGCGGTATTTGAAGATGCTGAATTCTTTGATCGCAACGGTAGATTCCACCGCGCGATAAAAGCCGACCCCTTAGCTTTCGCATCCACTAACTGGCTCGCATCCGCGAAACTCATAGCCAGCCTATATCGGGATACCGATCTGGTATTTGTTGACATTGGGAGCACCACAACCGATGTGATACCTATTGTAAGGGGCGAGATAAAGGCTAAACGGACCGATCTCGAACGGCTACATGCGCATGAGCTGCTGTATTCCGGCATACTGAGGACGAACGTGGCAGCGATACTGAACCGTGTGGTGTTGAACGGAAAGGCATATGCAACTTCTTCCGAGTTGTTCGCGATAGCCGCGGATGCGTATCTCGTACTCGGCGACATATCACGCACTGATTACCGGTGTGAATGCCCGAACCGCTATGCGTTTGATGACGATGAAGAGGCTAAGAGCGTGGAGAGCGCAATGCAGAGACTTGCAAGGGTGGTTTGCAGTGATCTTGAAGATATAGGCGATGCTGGCGCGATTGATATCGCGGCACAGGTTAAGAACGCGCAGATGGAGAGGCTGGTAAACGCATTGAGTATAATGAAAGAGCGGTATGGGATAGAGAGAGTGGTATCCGCAGGCACTGGTGAGTTCCTGATCAAAGAAGCGGTAGAAGCAGTGGAGATGGAACTCCTGGCACCACTGTGGAACAGTCGCTTGGCTGCGGTATTACCGGCATATGCGGTGGCTAAGTTGCTGAGTGAATGTTACTGTTAACGCCCCAGACCCAGTTCATCAAGAACCAGTAGATCGATCTCATCAGCCAGTTCCGCGAATCGTTCCTTGAACTCAAATAGTTTCTGGAGCTTATCCGGCTCTATATTAGCACGCTCAATCTTATCCGCGACATCCACTTCCTTGTGATACAGATCGTCAATCAATGCAAAGATACCGGGGCGTTTACTCCTGAACTGTTTCAAATCCGCGGTTATATCCTCGCCTCGCTCATACTTCGCTTTTATCGCATCAAACTCCTCAAAAATGCTTTCACTCTCGTTGTTAAAATCCTCAACACGCGCTATAAACGTTCTTGGTATTGCCTCTTCCTCTACCATTTTATAACCAATAAAAGATACAGGGTATATATAAATGCGTTTCGTTTTTTGATGAAAATAGCAAGAGAGCTGTCATCGTCAAACCCGGAGAAGAGAGGCATGACATCCCCTCTGAGGTAAGAAAAGCCCTGCCCGTGCCTGTATTTGAGTTAAATCTCCAAACTCAGCCCGTATTCTTTCAGTACATCTTTTGCACGCTCTCTCTCCTCCTGATGGGTCTTGATGAACGAGAACATCAATTCCGCGGCATGCGATTTGCACGATTTGCAGGTTCGCTTGCCGGCTTTACATTCCTCGAATATCTCTTTGATGTGCTTATCCTCCTCTATCAGATGGAACATCAACAACTCATAAGCCGTGCATTCCTCAGGCACACCACCCAGCCGTTTCTGTTCCTCTGCTGTGACGCGCCCGCCGGTCTTTGCTCGCCTGACCTTGGCAGCAGCATCTTCCGGCGGCTCTGTCAGTGCTATGTAACTGTCAGGGATACTGGATGACATCTTACCGCCGGTAAGCCCCTGCATGAACCTGTGATATGTAGCAGCGGGCATAAAGAAGCCATAACCGCCGTATTCCAGCTCCACACTGCGCACTATGTGTTGTATATCCTGCATAGCGGTTTCAAATGGCTTATCTATATCCACCACATCTATATGCATCTCGTATACCTTCTTCGGATACTCGAGCCTGCGCACGAGTGCTTCAAACGCATTCTTGTTCGTATGTTTCGCCCTTATACTTATGTATGGTTTATGCTCATTCTCATTGTACCGCTTCTCCACACGGAACATGCGCATCCGTGCAGCTATATCCCGCGTGAGGCGTATATGCGGGTCTTGATCAACCCCGACGGGAATGACTACGGGTTTAGGTCCGCCGTACTCCAGCAGCTGTGGCTGCAATATATCCGCGTTCTGCACCACCACACTTATCATGTGTGAGATGCTCACATCGCCAGAGAAGCCATATATAGCACTCAGCTCACTGAAGTTCACCACTGTACCGAGTTCAAAAGCGAGGTCAAGCAATCTCTTATTACCGGATTGGAAGTATATGTGCCCGCGTTCTATATCAAACCCGAGCGCTATGAGGCTTAATATATACTCATTCACACCTATTTCACGGCATTTAGACCACGGGATATTGCGTACTGAATGCGATTCCATATCCGCGATACATACGAAAGCATCACCACCCATCTGCTGATGCCAGATGATCTCATCCATGACCATCTTACCACCGAGATGGATTCTACCGGATGGCATGAACCCGCTCATCACCGCAAACCTGCTCTTCGTCTCCATCGCGCGCAATATGTCCTCATAGCCGCGATGCCCCATGATTATACCGCGACGCATGTACCTGTGCGGCTTATCTATGCGTTCCAGTAACTCATTAAAGGGTGCGATACCAAAATCCTCGAATAATCGCCTGTAATCTCTTATTATCCCGGGAACACCCCATGGGTCTATCTTTGCCATTTCTCCATTTAATTTAACCAGTTAAAGGAAAGAAAAAGTTTTTTGAAAATCATAGCCGCTGGAGCACATCCACATTCCTCTGCGATACCACAATAGCGTCGGAATAGCGATCCATATCGGGCATTTCGCAACCACTATTCGTTATCGCCTATTTACCCCTCAGCACTGTGATGGTTATGCCAGCAATAACAATAACCGCTATGGCAATCAATATTAAGAACAATGGTATAAGTCTGATAGCGGGTGCGGGTGATGGAGCAGGTGTTGCGGTCGGTGTAATGGAGGGTGCAAGCGCTGGGGTGGGTGATGGTATTGCCTCCATCGGTTCTATCTTCTTCGTTCCGGTTATTGCGAACAGTGAAAATCCAGGAATCTCCGCCATGAAATAAGCATAAGAGTCGTCCTCTCCTATTTTAGTTGTGTGAAGTGCTTCCCAGCCCTCATCGTATCTGTAAAGCTTTATCGTCGCTTCTTCTATGTGATTATCAGCAATCCACGACCTGTTCACTTTGAACTCTATCGTGGCGGTTATGTTCACATCCGTAAGGTTGGTTGCGGTGATGCTGTAGTATACATAAACTATTCCAGGCGCTTCTGGTGTTCCTTCTGGCTTTTTCAGTTTTTCAGCCGTTATACGCACGTTGCTCACGTTTTTATCCGCTTCTAT
>JAODGV010000114.1 GCA_025464425.1 Methanosarcinales archaeon
TCACAAACACCGAAACCGTTATACGCTATCGGCTCCGAGACGTAGACAAAAGTTTTAATAGTTTCAGGTTAATATAAAGGCGAGGATAGGAAATGGAAATACCGGATTTACTCGAAAAGGAAAGGCAAGAGATGTTCACCCAAATGTGGGTAGGACAGATGTATGGAGCAATAAGCTTCATTATGGAGAAGATAGGACCCCAGGCACTGGATGAATACAATGAGCAAGTAGCAAAGAGAGCTGCTGAGCAATTCAGAGCAATGGGGAAGGACGACCCCATGAGTTTTGCAATGGCTCAGGCAATAACGTGTAAACAATATGTGAAATTGATAGACGATACTTTTGGAATCAACATTAGGCATTACTACAATTACCTGCCAAAAATTGCCATAAACAATACGGATTCAACTACGAGTCGGGAAGCAAAATAGAACAATAATAGCAACGTCCATGCTACTGTGTTGTTCAACCTCTATTCATCAAATCTGCTAAATGAGAGAGAATTGAAGATCTTACAGGATTCCCTGTTTACAAAACCATCTTCAAACAAAGTGTTGAGCATGGTGACTTTATTAAACTCGCAACGTCCTGACCATCCAGAAGCGAAAAAGCTTCTCCTTTATAAAATAAATATCATATCAGTATGAAGCGAAAATACGATTTGGGGTATAAGCAGTGGATAGAACGCGATGGCAGAGCGATATTGGGCGAAGGGCGAGCACAGTTACTTGCTGAAATCCGTAACTCTTCTTCAATCTCAAAAGCCGCAGAGAAACTGTCCATACCATATCGAACGGCATGGGCTCACATCAAGAAAATTGAAGATGCCCTGGGCTGCCCGATTGTTAAGACACACAGAGGAGGCACACGTGGCGGTGGCTGTACAGTGTTAACAACCGCTGGAGAGACAATACTGCGTGAATACGAGCGGTATAAACGGCATCTTGATAGCGTAGCGCATGATAATATAGATTGGGAGGGTGTTTTTACGAAAATAAGTGCAAGAAACAGGCTAAAAGGTGTTGTGAAAGAGCTAAAAGAGGGTGAAATCGTATCTACTATACGAATAGAGATTGCTGTACCCGCCGTTATAACCGCGGTGATAACACGAGAAGCAGTTGAGGAACTCGAACTGAAAGAAGGAGATACCGTTGAAGCTGTAATAAAAGCGACTGAAGTACTCGTCTCAAAAGTTATCGCCTGACAAGCCTCAATATCTGCATCGTGCATTCCTTTACACAGAGCCCGCAGCCCGTGCACTTATCTGTATCTATACTCATCCGCAGTACGTTACCCTCCTGTCTTGATGTGATTGCACCATGTGCACATACCTCCTCGCAGACACGGCAGCCTATACAGCTCGCACGGTCTATACACTGTGAGACCATCGGTATCTCGACCGGTGGTGTCGGCTCAACGAATAGCGTATCCTGCTCCCTTATCCGTTTAAGATGCAAATCGTCCTTATCTATTATGTACTCGACCGATTTCTTATCCTCACGCAATATCTCCGGCTGTTCTATCATATACTCTGTCAGTGTGAGCATCTCATCCATATCACGGTATGCAACATCATGTATCTTTGTTGAGTATAGCGCACCACCGGAACACGAATCAATACAGAAATGGCAGAATATGCATTTACCGTAATCCACTGCGGGATAGTACCGTTTATTCGGCGCTTCTTTCATCTGTATCGCATTCGCAGGGCATATAAATGCGCACTGCCAGCAACTTATGCACTTCTCCGGCTCGAACAGTATATAACCCCTCAGATTGGGTGGCATCTTCTTACGTTCACGTGGATAGTACACCGTTGCCGTCAATGGATATACCGACTCCTTCATTGATACACCGATAGCCCGTGCATGCCGCAATACCTTATCCCGGGCACTCAACTCCTCAACTGTTACCTTCTTCATAGCGCACCACCCCCTATTATTAACACACCTAAGGAGATCACCACAGCGACCAGCGCCAGTGATAGCAACGAGCTCCAGCCGATGCTCAAGCCCTGATCAAGCCGGTAGCGTGGATATATCACTCGGAGCACAAACAGAGTTGTCATCACTATTATCGTCTTCACCAGGAACCATATAAGACCTGAAAGCTCACCAATGCCCGGTATCGCAGGTCCACTACCCCCACCGAGGAACAGAACGGTCATCAACCCGGCTAACACATACGCCTTCTCATAGCACAGCACGTAAATAAGCCCGAAACCTATGCCTGAATATTCCACATGCGGTCCCGCTGCCAGTTCCTGATCCGCCTCCGCTATCTCAAACGGTAATCGCGAAGTCGCCATGGCTGCACCGATGAAGAACACAATTGCGGCTACCGGGTTCAGTAATATCCCCCAGGTAGATGTGTTGTTTATCTCTACCAGATCAGAAGTCCCGTACAGGATAATCATTGCGAGTACCGCTACAATGAACGCAATCTCGTAAGCGAAATACATGAACGCTTCACGAACCGTACCGATAAAAGCGAACCTGCTGTTCGATGCCCAGCCGAGACCAAGTATGAATAGCGGAAACAGACACACAAGCGCCAGTATTATCTGAATCGCATAGGGTGTTCTTATCGCCACTATACTGCCCGCGGGTATGAACAGTAGAGGTAGAAGCGTGGGTATAAATGTCAGGAACGGGAACTGCAGATAATAGGGTCTGTGCGCATCCCTGTGCACTATCAACTCCTGGAACATGAATCGTATAGAATCCGCCAGTAACTGGATTATTCCACCCAGCCACCATACTATCTCGTTCGGTCCCACACGCCACTGTATCCTGCCACAGAGCTTTCGCTCGATCCACGGGAAGAAGAGTAGCAAAATGCCGACCGTAGCGAAGCCCGGACTGATCAATGCAGCGAAGAACGGTTTCCATAATAATAATGAAATCATGAAACCACCGACCGGCAACTGCGACAATAAATCGATAATCGGCTCTAAAGCCGGTATGTGCAACTGATTGCTCATTATTGTATTCATGAGCGCATTTATCATCCCGCTTATCATCTCCTGCATCATCTCACCTCCTATCTATCCGCCTCCGGCGGGAAGTAGCCGAAACTGCCATAAATCGCCCAGAAATCCGCCACTCGCTCACCCCTTGACGCTTCCACTATACCGCGCAGGTTCATCCAGCAGGGTGTTATGATCCGCACGCGATATGGAACATTTGAATCGCCATCACTTATGATAGAATACAGGAGTGTACCCCTTGCAGACTCCGTAACCGTAGTCCATTCGCCTTCCGGCAGCACGAGATTACCGTAAACATCGAACATATGCCCTTTTATGTCCTCCGAAGCCGCCCTGTAATCACCGAGCAATTCTTCGCTTATCACCTCACCGCGTGGTATCCGCCTCAATGCATCCACCGTCTGCTTCACTATCTTCAGGCTCTCCTTTATCTCCTCGTACCTGCCCATGTATCTGCCGAGGCAGTCTCCGGCATCGCCCGTCGTTACCTCCCAGTCCAGATCAGCATAAGCATCATATGGATCCACCTTCCTTATATCATACTCAACACCGGAAGCACGCAGGAACGGACCCACGATACCGCACCGTATCGCTTCCGCCCTCGAGAGCACACCTACATCCTTCGTACGGGCGATGAATACAGGATTATAAATGAGTATATCCTCGAACTTCTTCAATCTCTTGTGTATCGCATGTGTGAAATTATCAACCATATCAATCACCTCCTTCGTGATATCACGCCTCACACCGCCTGGAATAATAAAAGTTGGCGTACATCTCGAACCGGTGGCTCTTACCATCACCTCCAGTATCATCTCCCTTATCGCCCATACGTACATGAAGCCCGTGGAATGACCGAGAAATAACGAGAATATCCCGGAATCATAGAAGAAAGCACCTATTCGTGATAGTTCCGCCATCAATGTCCTTATATACCTCGCACGCTCCGGCACCTCTATGCCGAGCGCTTTCTCTATCGTCCGCACATAGCCGAGCTGCATACTTATCGGATCACTTATATTCGCTCGCTCAAAGAGCGGTATATTCTGGATATACAGGCGATTCTCAGCGAGTTTCTCCATCGTCCGGTGGACGTAACCCGGATCAGGTATGACCTCCATAATCACATCGCCATTCAGCCGCAGTATCCACCTCAAATGCCCGCTACCTGTATGATGTGGTCCCACAAGCACCACAAACTCATCTTTCGATTCCGCACCCTCTATCAACCCTTCCGGTAGCGGCATCTCAAGCCCCGCCGGTAACGGTGGTTTAATCTGTGGTGCATACGGTACGTTATCCTCAAGTACGTAACGCTCATCCTCTAATTTGAAATCCTTCCTCAAAGGTGTATTCACCTCAGGTGCAAGAATGAACTTGTGGTTCATACCGGCATTACCCGCGAACCTCACACCGAAGAAATCATGCATCTCCCGTTCTGAATAGTCCGCACTTGCCCACAAAGATGCAAGACTCGGTATCTCCGCGTTACCCCGCCTGGCAAGTTCTGTGAAGATGGTCACAATGACCGGCATGAGCTCTTCACTGTAACCCGATACCATGTACTCCACTATGAACTTCTGTTCGTGCGGCACATCTATCACATTCAAATTCTTCACCTGATCCAATCCTGACTCCCGTAATTTCTGTGCAAGTTCGAGCAGATGCTC
>JAODGV010000115.1 GCA_025464425.1 Methanosarcinales archaeon
ATGCGTTTTAAAGTTGCACGCATTTCTGCGGACAGATGCACCAGTTGCGGATTCTGTGCCAATGTGTGCAGCAGTGGTGGATGGACCAGATGCACGGGATGCGGTGCTTGCGTCATCGGCTGCCCGAATGAAGCGAGGTATCTGTACGAAGAGGACAGAGAAGTGCATGAGGTACAGATCAGCGTTGATGGCGATAAATTCGCAGTTCCTGATGGTATAACCGTGCTGAATGCACTTGAAATCATCGGGTTTCGCATATTCCCGTTCAAAGCGCGTGAGCTGGAGGAGCGAGAACTTCTGGCACCCTGCAGGACAGGTGGCTGCTGGGCGTGCGCAGTCGTTGTTAACGGTGAACTGAAACCGAGCTGCGTAACGCCCGTGTCCGAAGGGATGGAGATCCAGACAGATATTGAAGTTTATGAGCCGATGCGAATTGTATCTGGTTTTCAGGGACATCCGGTCGGCGGTGTTGGCACACCTCACTGGGTGAAATCACGCCATAACATGCCTGTTGAAGTCGCATGCTTCGCACACGGCTGTAACCTCCGCTGCCCCACATGCCAGAACTGGCGCATCACTTATTCCTCGCAGGAAGCGCCACTCACGCCAGCTGAGGCTGCAACACTCATCTCTTACGAGCGTGTTGTGAACCGCGTTGACAGGATTGCAATCTCTGGTGGCGAATGCACACTCAACCGCAGATGGCTCATCTCTTATCTCAAAGCGCTCAAAATGCTGAACACCGATGAACCTGTGAGATTGCATGTGGACACGAACACCACTTTCTTAACGCCTGATTATATTGATGAGCTGGTGCATGCAGGAATGACAGACATCGGTGTTGATATAAAATCCGCTCGTGTTGAGACTTTCATGCGCATCACGGGCTTAAACGAGAGGAATCTCGCAGAAATATATTTGAGAAACGCATGGAACTCGTTGAAATATCTCATTGATGAATACCCTGACATTTTCATCGGTATCGGCATACCCTACAACAGATCGCTGATATCTCACGATGAGATTGCTGAGATAGGCGAGCGAATAGCGGCGATGTCAGATACGGTGCAGGTCTGCGCACTTGACTACCGACCTGCATTCAGGCGCAGAGACATCATCAAGCCGAATTACGAGGAGATGCTTCGCATAAAGGAGATACTCAATCAATGCGGGTTGAATTGCGTGATTTGTCAGACGGAATTCGGGAGAATCGGTCCATAGACGTATGAACGCACGAATTTAAGGTTAAGGTTAATATTAACCCCTTTCATTGAAACCGTAAAGTATCAAGGAATCTATCCATGTCCTCGTAAACCACGTTCCCCACCACGATGACATCCGCATATTTCTTCATCTCCTTCGCCTTATCGCTTGAATCTATGCCACCGCCATAAAATATCGTCGCATTGCAGTGCGCATTCACCGCATTAAGCAGCTCTGGATCGCCGTACATGCCACTGTACTCTATATACACGATAGGCAGATGAAGGTATCGCTCGGCATAGAGCGCGTATGCAATGACGTCATCTATACTCAGGTCTGTCTTCGCTCCCGTCAGTTTTGCGACTGCGGATTCGGGATTCAATACGATGTATGCCTCGGGTACCACCTTATCCCATATTATAGCATGGTTCTTTATCCAGTCCACATGCCTGCCAACTATCCATTGCGAGTCCAGAGCATTGAGAACCAGAGGCACAAAGACGTAATCCACACCATCATATGTTATCGCTTCCGGTATCACCGGCTCCAGTATCTTCGGGAGCTCATACCCCCTCAGCCGGGATATAAGCATGCTCGTATTCTCCTCCGTGATGTTCTGCGTACCCGAGACCATTATGGCATCTGTGCCACTGCTCACTATCGTCTCCAGATCACTTTCACTTATTGGTTTATCGGGATCAAGCTTTGTGATGTGCCTCCAGTTGCGCAAATCTTCTAACATCCCTCTCAGGTGGTAAAAGAAACCCATCAAAATACTCTCCCCGTCTCCGCTTCTGGCAGTATCTTGAGCAGGTAGCCTTCATACAACGATTTCTTTATCTCACATATCTCCGACAGTTTCCTGTTCTGTATTTCTATATCACGTATTATCTTCTCCTCGCCCGGCTCTAACTTCACTCGCAAGCCATCAAGATGTATTATGGTGGAGAACTCCTCACCGGGTTTTGGCGGAATGGTCATGTCTATCAGTTCTTTCAGGAATAGAGGAGAAGCAGCAAGCGGATCCTCCTCTATCTCACGTCGTCTGATATCGAGCTCGGCACGCAGCCCCTCCGCCATCTTCTCCAGGTTCTCTATCTCATGCTTACGCTTCATACGCTCAGTTTTACGCCCGATACCACCGACATAGTGCGGTATGTCCAGCTCAGGCGGTCCACCAACTATTATGTACGGTATCTCCAGACCTTCACATAACCGCGCCTTATCCTCTATACACTCCCTGAAGTTACCAAATATGAACACCGCAGCGTCGCACTCCTCTATTATCCGCTTCTCTTCTACCGTTATCTGGGCTATCCGCTTGCCTACACCACGTGACAAGCCCATCATATTCGTGATAGCGCCTTTACGCCTCAAGAATTCCGCAATATCACACATAGGATTAACCGCATGGTGCCTGCCAAGAGAAGGAACAACTATCATTATCTCAGCACCCGCAAGCGGTAAGTCTATAAGCTTACCACCTATCTCCTTGACTTTGTTCCTTATTACCTTCTCCTCCTCCGCCGGGAATGCCAGATGCAGCATCGTCTCCATCTGCATCACCATCTCCTGCAGTATGAACCCGCCAATATCCTGCGTCAGCTCCTTCAACTCGTTGAATTTGTACACACCGCCAGAAAACATCATTATCTTGTACATCTCACAACCCACCTCGCTCTAACGTCACCATCTCCTCCACCCGCTTCTTCCATTCTTCCGATATCGGATTCTCTGATGCGATGATAGTAACCCTGCCGGGTGAAGGTAATGGATACCGGACACGCGCACCTTCGGGCAATATCCGATCCACAGCATCCAGTATTCTGATGTTGAGGTCTGCCCGTGGCTCGTAAACCACCATCTTCATCAGCTCCTCCATATCCTTCGCTCCCACATCCACCGTTATCTCCAGTCTGCTCAATTGCTTCACACGGTCACCAAACTTATCCCATAACAGAGCGAGCAGCCTGGGCGCGTACTTCTCGTCCGTTATCTTCAACCTGTTATCACCCCGCAACGTCATATCATTCACCGTAATCGGTCTCGGTACCCTGCCTATCTTGACTGAAATGACAAACACGTGTTCTGAAGGATTGCAATACAGATATACGTTATCAATATTACCGTGTAACCCTATCTCCCTGAATACATTCTGGCAAATCCTGCTGTAGCTCGCATTGGCGGATTCATCACCGCCTTCTACTTTTACTTCCATCTCCACACCACTTTTAAATTATCACCTTACATATTTCTTTTTTGCTTTTTTATCCGCATACCAAGTATGCAACCACAGCCCTGAACACCACCTATCGGGTTTGAAGGTGTTCCAAACTGATGCATACACCTGCCAAGTACCGCAGCGCCTCGCGCCAGTGCGTCATCGGCAAATATCACATCATTCTCCATGTTACGACCGAAGAGAGCACTCAGCTTCTCCACTATCAGTTCAGGCTTCCGCCCGGTGATGCCCGCTCTGCCTGTTATTCCTATCTTGGTGTCAGGCAATAATAACCCCTCATCTCGCGCTATCTCGACCAGTCGCTCGGTTATGCATGCAGAGACCTCATCTATTACCGGATGAATATACTGAATACCCGCATCCTTCTTTATCTCCTCGCCTATCGCTCCTATCTTCGGCAGATCAGAGAGGTTATCACCCGCATCAACACCGATCAATGTAACACCATTCTTCCTCGCCGCTTCTGTATTCACCGGTGACCCACCGACACGTGTTCCCGAGGTGATCTTTTCTATCTTCAAATAGTTCAATACCGCTTCCGCATAGCTCTTCACCACTTCCTTCTTCACCCTGTATCGCCCATGCATCGGGAAATCGAGCACCGAAGGGTATTTCTCACTCACTATCCTTGAGACCAGTGCATCGGGTATGGCACCTGCGAGTCCACAGTAGCTGCCTGTAACCTTCGAATAGGGCAGCTGGTCATCGGTTATCCGTCCGGCGAGGGTGGTTCCGAAGTCCAGTGACAGAACAGGATTGCGATAATCCACATCAAGCCATTTCGCCGCACCTTTTAGTCCCGCAGTCACAAGTTCACCCTCCATCTCGTTCGCTACCAGCGATTCACCTGCTGGCGCCTCATTACCGGTTACCGCGCCATCGAAATACGTCTTGTCCATCTGTGAAAAGTTCCTCAGCTCTTCGGGAATATCATTTATGGTCATCGGCGAGATCATCTTGCGTGGCGGTACTCCTGCGAGCATACAGCCCTTAGCCAGTGCCTGGATCACACCCTGTATCTCCTCAACGGTGGTGAATCCCGCAGCTACACCCGTGGAGCGCACGACAAAATGCAAATCCGCTATCGTTATCCCTGCGGCACGAGCACTTTCCTGCAGCGTATCTTTTACAAGGTTCGCAATGGAATCCACAGAGAGTCCAACGTTCGTTATCGTATGGCAGAATGTACCTTTATGTGCCAGCGCTTCCCTTGTCATCCTGACTGCCTTATCTAATATGTAGGTTTTACCGCTTTTCAGGTCCGTCGCACTCAGTATGGACTTCGTGGTGCTGTTACCGAGTTCCACGCTCGCAACAATGAATATGGGTCTCAGGGTAAGGTCGCCCCTTGAGAGTCGCAAAATGAAAAATAGATCACTATAGCTCACTTTCTTCGTCCTCAGCACCTTCGGATGATACCTCTTCCTGAACAAACCCATTTTCACTCTCTTATCTATCAAGAGAAAGGTTATCTTATAATTTATCATGCTAAGCGTTAAAAATAAGCGTTGAAAAATGCATGGATGTTTGATTTGATCTCGTGCTGATTTGAGGTTCAAGCCCTTGATTCGGGACTCATACTTCTACATTACTGTGAGCTGGAAAAATAGAAAAGTTTTTAAGGGGTAATAGTTATTACCTTCCCACATGGAACCAATAGTAATGGTGTTTGCATGGACGATAGTAGTGATAGTGCTGGCGTTCATTGCATGCTTGTTCGAGGATTTAGAGTCGGACGAGGGTTCGCAGAGCAATCCGAACTCGCAGGTACAGTTAGCGCCAGAGATGGGCTACATACACCGATACTACAACAAAGCGATATCAGGTGAGGGGTTATCATATGCACTTGCCTGTACCATTGCAGGTACTGTTGCATGGATGATGCTCAGCCAGGGCATAACACCGGTGATAGCAATACCGTTTGGTGCCGGTATTGGCTCGCTTGTGCATATGATTCGTGCTACAATACCGCATCTGGGCAGGGAGGCAGCGCATAAGCGATTTGAACAGCCGATATATATGGATGTCTTCTACGGGCATCTCGTGCCCATCGCCACGCACAATTTCATGGCTGTGGTCTGCATTACAGCGATAGCGTACATACAGAGCCCGATGGGACCTTTAGCAGCTATTACTGGATTGCAGGTAGCAGCGAACAATCCGTTCCCACTGCCTCTGTTATGTTTCATATGGGGCATCACAGTGGGTGCTATCGGCTCTTCAACCGGAGACATCCATTATGGAACCGAGCGGCTGTTTCAGGATAGACCGTTCGGAGAGGGACGCCGGGTTATCTACCACGGGCAGATATGCAGGTACGGTGATTGCGGTATAAGGACCTCGAAGGACATAGTTGCGTTCTGTGCGAAATACGGTGGACCCGCAACAGGCTTGACTTTCGGGCTGATTGTCCTGTTTGAGAACTGGCGAACGTTGATAGGGATGATGGCAGGCGGTCTAACAGGTGGGAGCTGGAGTCCTGAATTGGCATCGGGAGTGGGCATTGCAATCGGGCTGGTGATCGGTGTTATTCTGATAATTAGCAATCTATACCTGGTGAGATGGGCGAGGAAGAAGTTTGGACCGTTTGTAGGAGAGTGACAGGTAGTGGAGAATAAGAGAAGAAAAGGAAGGAGGTAGATAGAAAATGGATCCGATAATTCTGGTATTGATATTGGTGAGCGCGGTGATAGGGGGAATGATGGCGTCTCTTGGTGTGCATCTGCTGCCGGTGGGCGGAGCGCCAGCGGCGATGGCAACTGCTACTGGCGTGGCTACCGGGTGTGTGATGCTCATGACCGGTTCAGCACTGACGGGCTTGTTCACCGCCTCTGCGGTGGCGAGTTTCTGGGAATTCGAGCATGCGAATATCGGGCTTGTGGCTCTGTCAGGTGGCGTGGGTGCAATGCTCATGATAGGCTGGACGATGCTCGTTGCGAATCTCCTATATGTCTTTGGTGCAGGTATCGTTCCAGTCTCAGGGCGAGTGGCAGTGGACCCGATAACGAAGGAATCGCAGACCGAATACAAGACACCGAGGACTGACGGGCATGGAATGCCCAATGTGAGTTACATATCAGGTATAGCAGGCGGCTTTGTGGGAGGATTTGGCGGTGCTCTCATATACGTCACACTGGAGAACTATGCGCATTTCTCTCCCGCAACCGCGGGTATCGTGGCAATCGGGATATTCATTGCCAATGCGATTCTCGCTGCATATAACATCGGTGGTACGATAGAAGGCTTCCATGACCCCAAGTTCAAGGAGCGGATAGCAGTTGGGCTCTTCGCCGCTTTCACCGTCTCGCTGCTATGTGGTATCCTCGTGGTGGTAGCGACACTGGTGTTCCCCTATCTGGGCTTAGGAGGTGCATTGTAGATGGGCGAGGAGGAGAAAGCGGAGGAGAAGCCAAAGGAGAAGTTCACATTGCATTTCCCCACTGAGAACAATCTCAGCATTATGGGCATCGTTGTCGGTGCGTTAGTGGCGATTCTGCCATGGCTGCCCGCAATCGTAAAGGGAGTGGGAGCCATCGTGGTAATCCTCTGGGGTGCCGATTGCGTACGAAAGACCGCACGCTATGGGCTCGGAACAGGTGTGCCTTCCATCGGCGTGCTCGCAATGGGTTATGGACTGGTCGGCGGTATAACAGGGATAGTCATCGGCTCGGTCCCGGTGCTATATGGTGTGGGCATCGTGGAACCCGCGGTATTGATTGGCGTGGCTGCTGTTGGCGCCGTCGGCTACATCTCCGGCATACTGGCGAACAGCGAGAAGTTCATAGGCATGAAGATACCGGGTCTGGAGCGTGGTATGGCGGAACTGGGTATGGCTGGTGCGCTGGCGGTGATAATAGAGAGTTCGATGATTGCAGGTACATGGAATGCTTCGGTGGTGATACCAAACATAATAGAGAACGGAGTTATAGCAACAATATTCATACTCTCTGGTTTCGGGATGTTACAGCCATTCAACTCCTGCCTGGGTGCTGACGAGCGAAGAGGGAGAACACTGCTCGTATCCGTGGAAATCGGCGGATTGTGCTGCATTATCTTCGGTGTCGTGGCATCGCTGATGCCTGCACCCTCCGGCATACTGCAGGGAATACAGCTGATTATACTGGGTGTAATTGTGTGGATACTGTTCTACTCCTCATACGTGAGGGCATGCCTGAGAGAGGCACACGCAGTGGTAGGAACGGGTTTGATAAAGACGATGAGGTGATGCGAGATGATAACAATAAACGAGAAATTTGGTGTTGTACTGGACGAGAGCACGCTCAAGGTGGGAGAGGCGGTACCGGGCTTTTATAAGGTCAGCCTGGCGCCGATAGAGGAGCAACTGGACATCATGGAAGAAGCTGTGCAGGACCTCTTCAATATCCTCTCACCAGCTACCAGCTATTCAATGGCACAGCCGAATCGTGAGGGTACTACAAACATCGCAGGATTCATCACCATGGTGACCATAGGATTGACTTTTGGACTGCTGGCAGTGGGATTGATGCTCTACGGTATAGGGGTGATATAGATGGCGGAGAAGAAGAAGCCGGCAGATGGATGGCCCGTAGCAACTGGCGATTATGTCGCAGGTAATCCTGAGAATCCGGTTGCAGTGTCATCATCGGGCGGGCATTTCAAGGACCCCGATGCTCAGGCACTGCTCGATGCCGGCGCATCTATCGTGGGCTCATGTAAAACTGAGAACATCGGGCTGGAGAAGCAGATTGCGAATATCGTCAGCAATCCGAACATAAGGTTCTACATAGTTGCGGGACCTGAGGTACCGGGGCATGTATGCGCAGGCTCAATGAAGAAGCTGCACGAGAAGGGTGTAGATCCGGAATCACACAAGATAATAGATGCACCGGGTGCGATACCGTTCATCGAGAACGTGCCTCATGAAGCGGTTGAGCGGTTCAGACAGCAGGTGGAACTGATTGACATGGTAGGTGTGGAGGATGTAGCACAGATAAAAGCGAAGGTGGAGGAATGCGTTGCAAAAGACCCCGGCGCTTTCCCGGCAGACCCGATGGTGATAAAGCTGGAAGAAGCGGGAGCAGAAGAGGCGGCGGAACTGGAGATACCACTGGCGAATCCTGCTGTACCGTTCATGGGTGTAATCACGCCAGCGGTTGAAGCGATAAGATACAAGGCGCAGATGCTCGCAAGGGACTACAAACTATCAATGGCAATCTCGAAGAACTCGCTCATCGGCATAATCACGGGCTTGATAATGGCACTGCTCGTCTCGCTACCATTCATATACTGGTCGGGGGTGATATGAAATGCCACCACAGAAAGTTGAGCAGCAAACGCCTGAGACCGCGGTATTGACCGCGAGGATTGCCGATTTGAAGCAGTTCATCACCCTTATCGGGAAGGATTCTCGGTTCGCAGCAGGGCTGTGGGTGGGATTCGTGAAAGGAACGGCAATTGGCATCTTCGTGAGTTTGCTGCTCGTGGGCTACAAATATATGATATTGAAGGGAGGGCTATGAGATATGGCGGAAGAGGAGCGAGTGGAGGAGAATAATGGTGAGGAGCGAGAGGTTTCAGTACCTGTTGCAATAACACCACCGGAGCATACGAAACTGCTTGAGAGATTGAATGCGATGGATGAGCGAGTGGAGTTCGTGGCTGGCGAACTGGCAATGAAACAGGGCGAGAAGATAGGGTTCGCAGTGGGTATCCTGTACGGGTTGATTATAGGAATATTTATCTACATAATATTCCTTATACCATAATAGGACGGGTATAGGATAGAAAGAGGAGGATAGAGAAGGAGAAGTTTGTATTTGATAGGAAACAGGACATATATGA
>JAODGV010000116.1 GCA_025464425.1 Methanosarcinales archaeon
TGTATAGGGGTGTAAATACCGCACATTGCGTATTCGAGTATATCTACTTTGCGAGACCGGATTCGATACTTGATGGCAGGCTGGTCTATGATGTGCGATTGAAGATAGGGGAGCGACTGGCGGAGGAGCATGGAGTGGATGCAGATGTCGTATCGCCCGTGCCCGATTCGGGCATAACATTCGCCATCGGCTATGCGAAACGGTCTGGACTGGATTATATGGAGGGCTTTATAAAGAACAGGTACATAGGTCGCACATTCATAATGCCTGAGAAGCGGTATCGCAATACTGCGGTGAGATTGAAGTTGAACGTTGTGCGACGGAACATAGAAGGTAAACGAGTTGTGCTTGTGGATGACAGCATAGTCAGGGGTACCACATCAAGGCGGATAGTCGCTTTCCTGAAGGACAAGGGAGCGAAGGAGGTGCATCTGCGCATCGGCAGTCCGCCAATAATCGCACCATGTTATCTCGGTATCAACACGCCGACACGAGAGGAACTGCTCGCATCAGGCAGGAGCATGGATGAGATATGCAGATTCCTGAATGCCGATTCCATCGGCTATCTCAGCCTTGAGGGGCTGATAGATTCCATAGGTATAAGCAAGCACAATCTCTGCCTCGGCTGTCTTAACGGGCAATACCCGGTCGAGATACCGGGCGAAGTCTGCATAGCGAGACAGTTGAAACTCTCACAATTCCACTGAATTAGCATATCTTCATATGAATTATTTATGCCACATTTGCTATTATTTAATTATGGTTAGAATAGCGACGATAAAGGAATTGGAGGAGCAATACCCGGATGAGTGGTTGCTGGTAGAGGTTCTGGAAGAAGATACTTTGAGCAATCCAGTAAAAGGGCGATTGGTCGCACATAGCAAGGCGAGAGACGAAATAGACGAGATTTCAAGCGACCTTAAAGGCGACTATGCCATATTCTTTACGGGTGATATACCCAAAAAAGGCTATGTCTTCTGTTTTAGCGGATGAATAACATGGTGGAACACAGATTTGATCCCGAATCACCTGGAATCGTGTTGTTTGTCACTGTATATGGGGCGGATAACAAAAGGAGGGTGAAAATGGTGCTGGATACTGGCTCTACTTTCGTTTTGATCTCGTGGAAAATTGCTAATGAATTAGGATATAAGCCTGCTGCATCTAAAGAATGGACACACATTACAACGGCGACATCGGTTATTTACGCACCTGTCATCGTATTAAAAGCAGTAGCCACATTGGGGATGGTGGTCAACGATGTCAGGGTGATATGCCATAATCTGCCGGATACGAGTAGAGTCGATGGTTTGTTGGGGCTTAGCTATTTACGGAATTTTAAAATCGAGATAGACTTCAAGAAGGGTATATTAACATTGATATAATTATCCGAAGACCGCGAGTTTTTTATGAAATGATCATGTATGCACCTGCGATTATGCATACGACTGCGATACCTTTTAAGGCTATGGTGTTCCTGTTTATATCCTCCTTTATCAGTTCTGGATAGAATGCACCGAGTATGGTGGCGAATATGAACACGAGGAACGGCTGTGACGCCGGTATCGCACTGACAAGCGATACATAAGTCATGGATATCGCCTTGAAATATAATATATAGCCAGTCCATGCGAGAACGGTATTGATAAGAGAGAGCAGGAAAATCCTGGGTGGCAATGTTCTCATGATAGTGAGTAACTTCTCACCGCTATGCGGTATGAGAAGCAACAGCGGTCTCCCGATGATGTTACCCAGTATGAACCAGAACAGATACGAGCGGTAATCCATATGATAGAGCATGAGCTTGGATATCACATCCTTGCCCGCGGTGATCACATCGAGGAAGAGAATGATCAGCAGCGCCGGTGAGACCGATAGTGAATGCCCGCGTTCGATACCACGTAAAGAGACCGTGATCGCACTGAGTATCATGAGCAGGATACCGGCATACCGCTTCAGAGAGAGCTCCTCACCGATGAATAAGAACGAGAACAGCAGCACGAACAGCGGCGAGATGAAGAGGAGCGGTGTCACTCGCGATGCCTCCTCTATAATCAGTGCTCTGTTGTAAAGCACAAAGACCAAGCTCAGGATCATCCCGAGCAGGACCGTGAAGATAATGAGTCCGGGTGGAGTATTAAGCGGTATGAACGGCAGCATCACCACCAGGAACGGCAGCATAACGAATGCAAGGAAGATCTGATATGTGACGGCATCTTTGATATGGTGCGTGAGCACGAACTTATCCACTATCACAACGACTGACCAGAACGTGGCTGCGATAAATGCGAAGATAAACCACTCGTGCATAGAAATAGGTAAATCGTGGAGTAAGAAGAAGCTATAATCAGCCACTCAGTCGCTTTTTACCGTGCAGTATATATTTGTTTGAACGAGAAGATATAAATCGGTGTAATAAATGATCCTGAGAGCGACGGAGAGTATCTGTCCGGTATGCCATCGTGTGATAGGCGCGAGCCTGTACGAAGAGGATGGTGCGGTATACATACGGAAGACCTGTCCGGAACATGGCGATTTCAAAGACCTATTCTGGTCTGATTATCAGTTATACCGGCGATTTGAGACGCTGGATATTCGTGATACCACAGCACAGCATGCCAGTCCCGACTGCCCGTTCGCCTGCGGGCTCTGTCCCGGGCATGAATCATCCACAGTGCTCGGTATCGTGGATGTTACACAGCGCTGCAATCTGAACTGCCCGGTCTGTTTCGCAGGCTGCGGTAACGGAGATAAAGAACCAACAGCAGAAGAGCTAAAAGCGATCATAGACAGACTCGCTTCGACGAATGCCGCGGGTATACAGTTCAGTGGTGGCGAGCCCACGATTCGTGACGACCTGCCGGAACTGATCGCATATGCGAGGCGGAGATTCGAGCATGTGGAAGTGGATACGAACGGGTTGAGGATGGCGGAGAGCGCGGACTACTGCCGTGCGATAGAATCTGCGGGCACAAGTGTCGTCTATCTGCAGTTTGATGGTGTGAATGATGGTGTATATGAGAAGTTGCGAGGTCGGAGCCTCTTCGAGCTGAAGAAGCGAGCGATAGAGAACCATCGTAAAGCGGGACCGAAACCCGCAATTGTGCTTGTACCAACGCTCGTGCGTGGCGTGAATGATGACCAGATCGGGGCGATCATAAGGTTCGCAATAGAGAACAGTGATATAGTGCGTGGTGTGAATTTCCAGCCCATATCTTTCTGCGGCAGAACTCACTACCGTGCGAACGAGCGTATAACGGTACCGGATGTTATCAATAGCATAGAGGCGCAAACAGGTCTGCTCCACCGGGATGATTTCTTCCCGCCCTCTATCATGAGTTTGATGCTGACCACGATAGGCAAGCCGGCTGTGGGCTGCCATTTCGCATGTGGCGCGTTCTCTTATCTCGTGATAAATAATGGCAGTGCCGAGCCGATAACGAGCTATGTGGATATGGAGCGGCTGGCGGCGGTCTATAAAGCCGAACGCAGGATACCGCTCACCGCAGCGTTGCGGAGTATCAGGCTGGAATTCATGAAGAATCTATTCGTCAGTCTGCTGAAGAGTCGTGCGTATAAAGATCTGAGTTCCATGCATTTCAAACTCATATTTATTGGTATAATGCATTTTATGGACTCATATAACTTCGATCTGGCACGTTTGAGACGGTGTGTGATCCATTATGGCTTGCCGGACGGCAGGATAGTGCCTTTTTGTTCTTATAATAACATACACCGGCAGTGTTGATGAGCTCAAAGCCAGTTCACGGAGCCCGGATGAAACCTGCGCCGCAGTGCTGCTCTACGCTTATCATCCGCGCTGAGTTCGGCATCTATGATATCGCGTATCGTGATGGCAGTCTCTGTTACGGTTCTACCGGTGGTGTCCAGCTCATACACAACCGGGCACAGGTCAACCGCTTCAATGAGTATGACGTCAAGCGTTTCCGCATCCACATTCTCCTCTATCTTCTGCGGTGGAAAGCCCTTTCGCCTGAGTCGCCCGGTCAGCGCTTCAGGACTGGCACGGAGTACGATAGCGACATCGGGCTTCAGCAGATGGGCTAAGTGGCTCTCTATCACTAACGGCTTGTGCCGCTGCTGTTGCTGATGATGCACATAATCTCTGAGTTTGTTGATGTCTGCGATCAGGCATCCACGGGTGTGATCGCGCCCGATATAGAAGCCATGCGCCTCTATTACGCTGTTAAGGTTGATGCAATCAAGCCTGCATGCTTTACACACGCTCGTCTTACCGGTTCCGGGCGTTCCCGTGATGGCGATGAGCATTATACCCCTCCTAAGTATAATCAGTAGCACAGGGAAAATAAGGAAAGCAGCAAGGCTATCTGAGACAAAGGGTCTGAATAGAG
>JAODGV010000014.1 GCA_025464425.1 Methanosarcinales archaeon
CATAGCCACACGCTTACCGACCGATAGTGACTGCCCGTAGAGGTATCCCGAATATGGTGTGAACATCGTTCCGGGTGAGCCCTGTACCCGGAGCGAGATGTCAAAGACAATAGCCCGCTCCTTCGGCGGTCCGGGAATGAATACAGACTGGAGAGCAAAAGGACCAATGATGCCCGGGGGATACTCATCCTCAGCAACGCGCACGAATCTCTCACCCAACTCGAATATCTGCTCTAAAAGGGATTCCTTTACCGTGCATGCTATGTGACCCGCTTCGATCGCTTTGACATCCATATACTTCAAAGCTTCTAACTGCTGTGTTGCGGGCAGACGCAGGAAACCATCCAGATTCGTCTGACGCCGGGTATCAACACCAAGCAGTTCCAGCCGCTGGTCTAAAAGCGAATAGAAATAATTGAAATTGAACTGAGCACCGATGACGAATTCCTCAATCACCGCTTTCTTAAGCCCCTCCGCCGTTATTTTCCCTTCGCTTAGCATTCGTTCCGAATTCCTGTAATATTCATCAGGCGAGGAAGCGAAGAAGAACGCACGCTCGTATTCGCGCTCCGCTTCCGGTGCTTTCACCAGAACTAAGCGGTCTATCTCTTCAGGGCGTTTATACGTCCTCGGATAGGGTATCCCCGCTCTCTCCATCAGATAGTACTGATTCCTCGGTGCATCCCGCTCCTCTGCCCGGAGCATGCCCCTCGACCCGAATAATGGTATAAGAAATTCATTCTCAATACGATCAAAGCCCACATATACCTCAAATGAGCGGTGCGGAATAAAAATGACGTTATTCTCCCGCATCTCCTTCAATACTCCCTCAGTTGTTATATCTGAGAATTTATCGAGTATTATGGTCCGATCCACGATTCCCTTAGACCCGTCAGTCCGGTAGTAAATATCATACGTCTTCTCCCTGCCTCGCTCACATACTACAAGCGTTCGGAAACCCAGATCTTTCGCACCACGACATATGTCCAGTGCGGAATGCGATCCAAGTACACCTATGGTTATCTTATCTGGATCGTACTCCTCTATTATCTTTATTATCTCTCCCTGCGTGATCATCTCATCCCATACAACCATATATGAATTGGGTTTAAATTTTTATATATAAGGAGGAGGAAAAGAGATTTGATATGAGAGAGTGGTATGGTAAGGATTGGGGATTGACCGTGCGGATGGTGCTGACAGCGGGTTTACTTGTGATTGTCTACCTCGCGTTCCTTACGATACTGGCGCAGTTCATGGAGGCGATCCCGCTGCTTATGATTGCCGCGGTATTCCTCATAGCACAGTACTATTTCGCCGATAAGCTTGTGTTATGGAGCACGGGTGCGAGGATAGTATCACGCGATGAGTATCCGGAATTACATACGATAGTGGAGCGGTTATGTAATCTTGCAAATTTGAGTAAACCCCGTATCGCAGTGATAGACACGCCGATACCAAACGCATTTGCGACCGGGCGGAGTCAGAATAAGGCGGTGGTGGCGGTTACAACCGGGTTATTGCGCAGGTTGAACCGTGATGAGCTGGAGGGAGTGCTGGGGCATGAACTCACACATGTAAGGAATCGTGATGTGCTTGTAATTACCATTGCGAGTTTCTTATCCACGATAGCATGGTTCGTAATGCGGTTCTCATTCTACTCCTCACTCTTCCGTGGCGGAGGCAGAGACAGGAGTGCCGGTGCCACTATCATCATCTTCCTCGTATCTCTGCTCGTATGGTTCATCAGCTTCTTGCTTATAAGGGCGCTATCGCGCTACCGTGAGTTTGCCGCAGACAGGGGTTCTGCAATCATCACGGGCAACCCGTCCGCATTAATCTCCGCGTTATTGAAGATAAGCGGGGTGATGAAACGTGTTCCAGCCGACGACCTGCGAGAGGTAGAAGGGATGAATGCGTTCTTCATCATACCGGCTATATCGGGCGATACAATCATGAGTCTGTTCTCAACGCATCCGCCACTTGAGAAGAGGATAGAGCGATTGAGTGCGATGGAACGTGCGATGGAGCATGGGACTTATTGATGCATTACTGGGGCGAGTGAGACCGGCTGCGCCCAAGATTGATACGCTGTTCAGCATCTCCACAGCATGTATCACGCTGGAGGCGAATCTGGACATCACACATGCGGGTGTGGCAGGTATATGCTTCAAGATAGTATCATCAACGACGTTCGACCGCTTGCGATCGGATCTTGAGGATTTATTGACGCTTACCAGACGAGACACAGCAACGGAATACCGGATAGAGAAGGATTCGTTTGGCTATCTCTGGATAGTGCTGAGGGATAATGATTTTGAGGATCTGGTAACCACGATCAATCTGATCTCGGAGACCGTGATAGAGAACGGCTTTGGTAGCGCTTTGCTATGCTCGGTATTTAAATTCAAGAATCGCAGGGGTAAGAAAATATACATGATATACAACTACAAGAGTGGCAGGTTCTACCCGTTCATACCCGAAGGAGCACGAGAAAGGGACGGGCAGTACGAACTGAAACTGAATGCCGTGCTGAGTACCGAGTTGCCACTGGAGAAGGATATAAGCAAATGGTATCCGATGTGGGGTATCCCGCTATAAGCTACCGTGATTTATTAAAAAATAAAAAAGAAGGGGTTTTTTGGGAATTACAGGACCAGGATTTTGTCTGCACCGAGGGCTGCTTCTATCGCGTCCGGGATTTTCACGGGCATTATGAAATCTTCGATATTTGATGTGTCTTCTACTGACGTAGCGAAGCCACTGACAACATGGAATGTCGCACACGATCCGATTTTCACGCCCAGGCTGTCTTTTACGAATCGAGCGAGCTGTTCAAGATTGTCCGGCAGGTCTTCTGGCTTTAAACCCTCAAACTGGTCAGCAATCAGTTTCTTCACATCTTCCGGGAACGTTAATTTCGATAAGTTACCCTTCTTCGCTACTTCTACACCCTGCGGTCCATAAAACACCATAACATCCGGGATATTATGGACCTTCTTCGCTGCAAAAGCGATTGCGTAGCTCGCATACTGGCTGAAAGGTCTGTCCATGCCGGAATTCACAAATATGAGCAGTTTTTCTATATTCTTTATCTCCATTTCTCGTTTTGCCTCCCAATAATTCTTAAAAAACGAGGATATATAAATAATTTTCTGTCAATACTTTATTTCACTGCGATGACGTACATTGCATGTGCCCATACAAGCGGGCATACCGCCTTCTGCAGTGTGTTCTCAAACATCTGTTCAGGGATATAGGGGCTTCTCAGACGTTTAAGAACCCAATCAATATACCCGTTCGCTCTTACGAAATCGCCCCTGAGCCTGTAATAAATAGCCAGCCAGAAATTCAGTAACGGCCATGCCCCGGCACCCTTGCGCCTGACAGCGCCATCTGGCATCCACCCGTCATAAGTATCATTCTCATATCGGTGTACGCCACCGCCGGCATGCACTATCCTGCGTTCCATCGCGCGCACAGTATTCACCATCCGCTCGTCCCCGGCGCGGCATATCCCAAAAGGGTAAGTCAGCCCAAGCAAAGAAGCATCAACCACGCTGTCGTTTATTTTACCATACGTACGCAGGAAATGACCACGTGCAGCATCATAGGCATGATTAAGGCTGGTTTCCATCTGAGAAGCACATAGCCGCCACTTCTTACTGTTAGAACTTACCAGCTCGGCTGCGCATCTCAACCCGCGAATGCAGGCTGCTATTGCATATGTATGGTTATCTTCGATATCCGGGTATGTACTTCGCTCTTCCCAGAGGTCGTATGTGGGTATGACGAAATGGTTCACATTCCAGTGTTTACAGATACCATTTGCTACTCGCACAATCAGGTCTCTGAAATCGTTCGCCTCATGATGCTTATAACGATAATGGTACCAGATAGCCCATAATAGAGTGCCTGCCTGGTCTGGCTGGAATTGATCACCTGCCCGTGCACCGTTTGTATGATAGCGCTGTAAGATGAGCCCATGGGGTGTCTCTGCACGTTCCTGACACCACTGGAAGAACGGTTCATGGATATTCAATCCCAGTATATCGGCAGCCACGCAGGTAAAAGAAGCGTCTCGTAGCCATACGTAGCGATAAGAGGTGGCTTCTCGTGGATAGTACGGTAAATCGGTGTTAGCTGCGACGATCGCACCATTATCCACTACCGCGTCTTTTATTACCCGCTTCGAGGTTTCCAGCAACGCTTCACGGGTTATCATTATCCCGGAACTAAAATATAATATGGCATTACTAACATATCCCGAAATGATGAGAGGCAACGGGGGAAGGTGATGTGTGCTAATGGATAAGGAGGAGCTTGAACGACTGCTCGCGGATAAGAAGAGTAAGGATTTACCTTATACACGCATTCTGAGCTCCATGTGCACGTATCCGCACGAGGTGGCGGTCCACGCGCATGAGATGTTTATAGAATCGAATATTGGTGATTCCGGTCTCTTTAAGGGTACGAAAGAGATGGAGGACGAAGTAATCGCGATCATTGGTGAACTGATGGGCAACAGTAACGCTTATGGCTATATCACCACAGGGGGTACGGAATCGAACATACAGGCGATACGAGCGATAAGGAACAGTAAGAGGCGTGAAGGACTGTGCGATATGAATATAATAGTACCGGAGACGGCACATTTCTCGTTCGATAAAATAGCCGATATACTGTGTATAGAGGTACGGAAAGCGGGTGTTGACCACCAGTTGCGAGTGGACCCTGAATCGGTAAAGGAACTTATGGATGAGCGCACGATATGCATGGTGGGAATCGCGGGAACGACCGAATTCGGGCAGGTGGACCCCATAGAGGAGCTATCTGAGATAGCGAAGGATGAGCGCATATTCCTGCATGTGGATGCTGCATTTGGTGGTTTCGTGATACCTTTTCTGGCTGACCGGGATAAATATAAGTTCGATTTCACGCTCGAGGGTGTTTCTTCCATATCAATAGACCCGCACAAGATGGGTATGAGCACGATTCCCGCTGGCTGTATCCTATTCCGTGAGGAGTCGTATCTGAAGGAACTGGCGGTATCCACACCGTATCTCACCACGAAAGAGCAGTATTCGCTGACAGGTACGAGGAGTGGTGCATCGGTCGCAGCGACATTCGCCGTACTGAAATATCTCGGTAAGGAGGGTTTGAAAACCGTTGTGGATCGTTGCATGAGATTAACAGGGTTAATGGTGGATGGTGCGAAGCAGATGGGCATTGAACCCGTGATAGAACCTGTAATGAATGTTGTAACATTGCGGGTCAATGATGTGAATGGAGTGGTGGAAGCGTTAAGGGCAAAAGGCTGGGAAGTCTCTACCACACGTAGTCCAGAAGCGCTACGGATGGTGATAATGCCACATCTAACCGAAGAGATGGTGAAGTCATTCCTGGAGGCGTTGAACGAGGTTGTAGGCTGAGAATCGCAGGAGGTTCTGTTCTAACGTTTAATCTCCGTCATTTCTATTTGTTCCTCTTCAGTAGCTAACACA
>JAODGV010000015.1 GCA_025464425.1 Methanosarcinales archaeon
AAAGCATCTAAGCTCGAAGCCATCCCCGAAAAGAGACCCATGTGGACACCGTTAGAAGAGCGGTTTGATAGGGCTGGGGTGTAAGAATCGACTCGAAAGAGGAGATTTTCAGCCCGCAGCTACTAACGTCCATACAGGCTGCCGGACTCAGATGAAATCGGAGCTGCGAAGTGCTTTTTTATTGCTTTTTGTATTTAAAAACCAGGAGCAGCCAAGGTGGCGGAGAGGCACACGCGGCTGACTGCAGATCAGCTCTACCCCGGTTCAAATCCGGGCCTTGGCTTACCGTATCGATTATAATGCAGGAATTGATAAAATACGGTAAGAAGATAGTAACTGCCGGTCTTGTACATTCACACTTCGGTAATATCAGTAAGCGTGTCGGCGATCATATGTTGATCAGCACGACCGGGAGTATGCTTGACGAGCTTGAGGGGCAGATCGTATCGGTTCCAATAGACCCAGCAACGCCAGACGAGCTGGATGTGATTGCATCCACAGAGGTCAACGTCCACCGTGCTATTTATAAGCATACGTCCGCTCTCGCAATCTTACACGGGCATTCAAGATATGCAGTAGCGCTATCTATGCTTTATGAACCAGGTGAGTTGATTGTACCTGAAGATTCTGAGAGCCTCTATATCCTGCATGAGATACCTGTTGTTAGTGGTGGTGTCGGCTCAGAAGAGCTGGCTATCAATGCTGCTAAAGCACTAAAGGATCACAAGGCGGTGATCGCACGCGGTCATGGCACATTTGCACGTGGTGCTACGGTTGATGAAGCTTTTGTCATCCTCAGTTCGGTTGAACATGCCTGCATGGTCAAGTATCTCATCGATGCGAGAGAAAATAAAAGTAACCGGGATTAAATGTAAATGAAATGTCTTACTATAAATAAGAGGTTATGGAAATGGGCGAGAATGCGAGAATGAAGGAGGTATGGGTAAAAGCAGACGAAGGTACCTGGGCGGCTAAGAAATCGCGAATCACCACCAGTCTGGAATCGGGCGTTGATGTGTTACTGGTGGATGAGCCGGATGTTAGCAAAGTGAAGGAACTTGGGCGTATCAGAGTGGCTGCCACTGTACCAGAAGATTCTGAGGTCAGTGAAGTGGCGGACATAATAGTTTATGGTAAGGGTAGCGAGGGTGATGGCACAATACCAATCCCATCCGAGCTATCCATGTCGGGTGTTTATAACGCATTGAAGCAGGCTTATGGTACGAAACAGACCGCTGCATATGTGGTGATCAGGGGTAAGGAATATGAACGATTCGCAGTGGATGTATCGGATCACTGCAATTATGTGATTGTGATAGGCGAGGACTGGAAGATAATACCACTGGAGAATATAATAGCGGAATTACAGAAGAAGGAGACCAGGGTGATAGCGGGTGTGCAGAGTGCAGAAGAGGCAAGAACCGCGCTTGAAACACTGGAATATGGCGCAGATGGCGTTCTGCTCGATACCGACGACCCGTCTGTGATAAAGAAGGTGGTGGAGATAAGAGATACCTGTGCGATGGGCAAACTCCCCCTATCCCATGCCCGTGTAACGAAGGTGAAAGAGCTTGAGATGGGCGATCGGGTCTGTGTGGATACCTGCACTTTGATGTCGCCCGGTGAGGGTATGCTCATCGGGTCTCAGTCGTTTGCTCTCTTCCTCGTTCATTCAGAATCCGAGGAGAGCCCCTATGTGGCTGCGAGACCTTTCAGGGTGAATGCCGGTGCTGTGCATGCTTACATACTGGTAGGAGATAAGACGCGGTATCTCTCGGAACTGCACTCAGGTGATGAGGTATTGATAGTAAACGCTGATGGTGCGGTCAGGAAATCTGTTGTTGGACGTGTGAAGATAGAGAAGCGACCATTGATGCTCGTGGAGGCTGAGGTTGATACACCGTCAGGCAAGAGGAAATGCAGCACCATATTGCAGAATGCGGAGACGATAAAGTTGATGGGTAAAGACAGACCCATTTCGGTCGTTGAATTGAAAGAAGGAGATGAGGTTCTTGTCCATTTAACGGAAGGTGCCAGGCATTTCGGTACCGCAATAGAAGAGATGGTGATAGAGAGATAGTTACAGTCATGACAGAAACGGTGGAATCGGTTCTGAACGATGTTATAAAGCATATAAGACCCGATATTGATGAGCGTGAGGCTGTAAAAGCCCTTACAGAATTGATCATTGAGCGAGTGAATAGCAAAGCTGCGTCTATGGGCATAAATGCCCGTGCTATCTCTGTCGGCTCTACCGCGCGAGATACGTGGTTGAGCGGTGAGGCAGATATAGATATATTCATCATGTTCCCTGCGGAGATGTCAGAGCATGAATTAAAAGATAAGGGGCTGTTACTGGCTAAGAGCGTATCCGACCGTTATGAGGAGAGATACGCATCACACCCTTACATCCATGCCCACTTCCGTTACGGCGGTATGGAGTATGGTGTGGACCTGGTGCCGTGTTTCGCAGTGAAAGACGCCACCAGCCTGAAATCCGCTGTGGACCGGACACCCTTCCATAACGAATATGTCAGAAAGAGACTGCCGGGGCTTGAGGACGAGGTAAGATTATTGAAGCAGTTTCTGCGTTGCCTCGGCATTTATGGCTCGGAACAGCGGCGTAAAGGCTTCTCCGGCTACCTCTGCGAACTGCTTATATTGAAGTATCGCTCCTTTCTCGAACTCCTGAACCATGCTGCTAACTGGCGCTATGGAGAGCGAATAGATATAGAAGGGCACGGGCAGTACAGAGGCGACGACCCTCTTATTGTTATAGACCCTGTGGACGCAAGCCGGAACGTTGCCGCGGCTGTCTCTCCTTATTCCTTCTGCAGATTGATAGATGCCGCACGGGAGTTCCTCGCGAGTCCAGCACGGGAGTTCTTCCTCCCAAAAGAAGCGAAGACACTGAGCGAATCGGAATTCCGGCGAATATTAAAAGATAGAGGTACTTATTTCATTATAATCAGGTTTAAAGCACCGGATGTTGTGGAGGATATTCTCTACCCGCAGCTGAGAAAAGCCGAGACTTCGGTCAGAAGACTGATGGAGCGGAACGATTTCGTGGTGTATCGGAGTGATGTGACGGTGAATGGAGATAATGCACTACTGGTATTTGAACTCCTCGTATGGCAACTCCCGGGCATTAAAAAGCATATCGGACCACCGGTTACTCTACGTAAGCATGCGGAGAAGTTCAAAAGCAGGCATTCACCTCCTTTCCTCATCGAGGATTGCCGGTATGTGGTGGAGGTGAAGCGGAGGTACACCGATGTCATGAGCCTGCTGAAGACCGAATTGCGCTCGTGCAATCTGGGCAAGCATCTATCAAAGGTTGTAGAAGAATCGGGCTACGAGGTATTAACGCCCGAAGAACTACAAATCACACCGGGCATAAGCTCGTTCTTCCGCAATTACTTCGGCAAATCATGAGAAACGGACTTCGACCGAACGTGCGTGCCTCTCCATACCCTCCGCACGGGATAGTTTCGTAACTGCATATCTCAGCCGTGCCAGAGCGGATCTATCCAGATGCTGTACCGTTATCCGATGCATGAAATGAGCGACATCAAGCCCTGAATATACTCGCGCATAGCCGGCAGTGGGCAGTACGTGGTTTGCACCCGTGAGATAATCGCCCGCAGCTACGGGCGTATAATTGCCTACAAACACCGAACCCGCATTCTTTATGTGTTTTAAAACCCCCAGCGGATCGCTCACCATTATGGCAAGATGCTCAGGTGCATACCTGTTCGCAAACTCAATACTCTCTTCTATACCGGACGTTAGTATGATCCAGTTTTGAACCCCTTTTCCTGTTCCTTTTCCTCCTTCTCTTTCTTCTATGCTAATTGCATCTTCTACCGCCTCGGCTAATCGCGGTGAATGGGTGACAAGAACCGATCTGGATTTGATGCCGTGTTCCGCCTGCGCTAACATATCTGCAGCGATGAATTTCGGATTTGCACTATCATCAGCTATTATCAGGATCTCAGAAGGACCAGCGGGGAAATCTATCTCCACGTATTCTCGAACAAGCATCTTCGCCACCGTTACATAGACGTTACCGGGTCCTACTATCTTCTCCACCTCGGGTACCGTCTCAGTCCCGAAAGCGAGAGCGGCGATCGCCTGTGCCCCACCCACCCTGAATATCCGTGTAGCTCCCGCGAGTTCCGCCGCATAGAGCGTCAGTGGATCAGGATTGCCATCTTTGCGTGGTGGGCTGCATACTATAATATCACGCACACCCGCTATCTTCGCAGGTATAACACACATCAATGCGGTACTGAAGTAACCCGCGGGTACATAGGCACCAACTATCTCGAACGGGCGATACAGTTCACCGATGTAGAGCCCATCTGCGAATTCCTCTATCCATGCAGCTCTCTTCTGTCTGTAATGGAAATCCCTTATCGCATCAAATGCCATATTGATACATAGTTTCATCTCATCATCCACACTCGCTACCGCAGCTTCTTTATCCGCTTCACTCACTTCTATATCGTCAATGCTCACAGAATCGAACCTGCGTGTGTAGTCACGCAGAGCTGCATCGCCACGCTCCTTCACCGCTGTGATTATCTCCTTCACCGTGGGTATTACCGTGACCAGGTCCTGCTTACGATCGAAGAATCCACTATCTATCTCGCTCAACTTCTTTATCATAATAATAAAGAAAGGAATATGAGCTCGTAAATTTATGTACATACTTATGGATTAAACATGCTGCCCGGACTATGGCTATGGCTATTGTACCTCATTGTCTGTCTCTTCTCAGGGCTTGCAGTATCTTCCATCATTAAGATCAGGTTCTCATTGATTGAACGAATACTCTTCTCTTTTGTAGTCGGTAGTGCCGTATCCGTCTGGATAACACTGCTTATCTCATGGCTATATTGCGCACTCGCCACCACCAGCATCATCGTCAGTATCATTATCTGTGGCATTATCTGCTGTACCATCTTCATTTTGAACCATTTTCGGGTGATCTATAATACCACCTTAGACGAGCGCAACACCATCGTATTCTTCTTGCTACTGATACTATACCTGATGGTTATGAACCTGTATGGAGTATTACGCCCTGATGGTACGGGCAATTTATATGCCTTCCATACTGTATGGGCGGATTACCCATTTCATACCTCTATCATCACTTCTATTGTTTATACGCCGGGTTTCCACTTCCCACCCCCATATACTCAATTTCTGCATACCGAATTGCATTATCCATTCCTCATGGATTTCTATTCTGCCATACTGATGAAGGGTGGATTGACACTCAGGGGCTCTATCATACTGCCAAATATCCTGTTTCAGCTCTCACTATTAGGGCTATTCTATTTCCTCGCTTATCGCTTAACGGGATTGAGGATGGCGGGTGCGATCGGCAGCATTTTGTTCATCTTTGCCGGGTTCCCGCCCGGGCTACAAACCGCTGGAATCCATTTCCTCAACCCTGTGTATGCGGTACTCATGCCACAGCGAACAGCGATGTTCGGCATGGCTCTCTCTTTTGCTATCTTCATTCTATTATTTGAAGCGCTCTCCACGCTCAGATGGCATGAACTCCTTATCGCCGGTTCGCTTATCGGTATGCTACCTTATATCCATGCGCATTCGTTTATAGTGAACTGTTTTGTTCTTTTAATGCTCGTTCCTGTAATTTTAAAGAAGGGATTTGATAACGGGCATAACATGAAAAGGGTCATCATCGTTTTTCTACCGCTGGTCGTGCTCGCTTTGCCACAGGTGCTGTGTATAAAGTCGGGCGTAACAGAGCGGTTCTTCAACTTCTTCCCCGGATGGACAGACGCCAACAGGGGAATAATAACCGGTCTGGACTGGAGCACCATACCCGGCGTTGTCCATTCTACCGCAGAAGCGTTCGTCCTGATGCTGAACTTCTGGGCAAAAAACAGCGGTGCACTCTTCATTCTGCTCTCGCTCGGACTGTTCAAAGTGCGTAATACAGCTCGAATATTCTATCTGCCATTCCTCTGCTTGTTCTTCATTGCTAATTTCGTTAAATTCCAGCCATGGTACTTCGATAACTACAAGATCTTTATATACTGGCTTGCTCTGAGTGCTGCTATTGCACCACTATCGTTATCATGGGTGAACGGGCGAAAAAGGGGCATGGCAGTATCTATTTGCGTGTTGATCGTTGCATCTACCGTGTTTGGGGTGATCACCCATGCGGAGATGGTGAAAGACGAGTATATGGTATGGTCGAGTGATGATCGGGCGGTAGCGTGCTGGCTACGGCATAATACCCTGCCCGGCGGGCTGTTCCTGACGGGTAGTGCGCACAATCATCCTGTAACGGCATTGGCGGGCAGGCAGCGAGTGATGGGCTATGAAGGCTGGTTGTGGTCGCATGGTTTAAACTGGACACGAATAACCGGGGTGAAGCATGACGAGATAGAGATGTTCAAGGGTAATCATAGCCTCATCAAGGAGTATGGCATTGACTATATCAGCATAGGACCCTATGAGCGGTCCTTCGCAGCTGATAACCACTTTAAAATCAATTACAAAGCATTTGATGACCGAACACGATTTCGTTTGCTGTATGATGATAAAGGCTGGAAGATATACGAAGTATTGTATAATTATAGATAAGAATGCGCAGTTTTAATAATGCTCTGGTTTTGAAGCAGGCAGTTGCGATTATACTATATGCGTGGCTCACGAACTGGAATAAGATAGCTTTTATCCGCTGGATAACACAATTGAAGAATCTCTTACATGCCGGTGCAGGTATGAATAAGATCCGCTGCTTCGGTGTGGACCCACATGTTGTCTGGGAGATGACGGGCAGATGTAACCTCAGATGTGTTCACTGCCATGCGTTCGGTGGAGAAGCGGCGTACGATGAGCTCACGAAAGACGAAGGTATGGCACTGATAGACAATGTAGCCGCGTCAGGCATCACGACTTTTGTATTCACGGGCGGTGAGCCATTGTTGCGAGCTGATCTCTTTGATTTGATTGCGCATGCGCGGTCGAAAGGGCTGAACATATTCCTGGCGACGAACGGAACATTGATAACGCGAGAAGTTGCGAAACAGCTCAGGAGGTTCAATGTGGGTGTGGTGATAGGTCTGGACAGTATGAAGCCCGGTGTACACGATGCGATAAGAGGAGTAAAAGGCGCTTATGATGCCGTCATTGCGGGTATAGAGAATTGTATAGCAGAAGGACTGTACTTACATCTGAACATAGTGGCATCCAGGCGTAATTTTGATGATATCGAGCGTGTCATAGATTATGGCAACAGAATAGGTGTTTATTCTTATTTCATCTACAATTTCGTGCCCTGTGGCAGGGGCGAAACGGTCAGTGATTACGCACTTGATGACGCGGGTTTTAAGGCTCTTCTTGAATTGATCCTGAGGAAGCAACGTGAGACGCGAGCGATACTCATTCCTGTGGCTGCACCTGAATACTGGGCGTATGTGCTTCATAAGCGTGGTATACACAACAGAATGCTGATAAGGTTCTTCAGTCACTTCCTCGGCGGCTGTATCGCAGGTGAAGGAATGATGTACATCAAGCCGAACGGTGATGTATGGGCATGTCCTTTCCTTCCGTTCAGTGTGGGTGGCAATGTGAGGAGAGATAGTATCGAAGAGATAAGGAATAACTTACACGCGTTCTCGCATAAATCCTGTGAATGTGCGTATAAAGATGTGTGTGGCGGTTGTAAGGCGCGGATGTCCATGCGGCAAAATCAGGTATGCGAGCATCTCAAGCGTGAAGAACAGGGCTACAAATAATGTCGTTTTGGACAAAACCAAAATATGTGTCATGCCCATCCTGATGTGAAACAAGCCTTATATAAATCTCATGCTATTTTCTATATAAAGGAGGACCCTGGGAATGTCGGTCTATTACCACCTTCATGGTGGGGGAATTCTCAATGCCGATTTCAGTGCATCGCTCAGCAATTCACCTGCACGTTGCATTATCGGTCTGTCAGGACCCATGTATGCCACGCACTCGTTATCATGCATCTGCCGCACCTGATCCTCAAACGACTTAAGATCATTATAAGACATCCCGCTCAGTCTGGGTGCGATCTTGGATGCGGATCCACAGGGTGTGTCTCTTATCACCCTCACCACTTCTATTATCTTCTTCCTGGCATTGACTTTGACTTCAAATTTGGGCTTACCGAATGCGGCAGCAAAAGAATTCACAAGCTCATCTTCACTGCTCTCCAGTATGCAGAACGGCTCAGGGAATTCCACATGCACTCCCATCTTCTTCAGTTCCTCCTCTATCGAATACCTGCCCTCCGGTATCAGGTTCGGGTCTTCAATCGGCCATATAACCGCCTTCGCACCCGTCCTTTCCGCTATGATGGGTACGAGATCACCAGCTTTCGGTAATATCCCGAGCACGAGCAGCAGGTCGCATTCCGCCAAGGGTATATCCTCGGGCATGTCCTTCTCCGGCTCATCAAGCGATACAGAAGCGACTTTCAGGTCATATAAACCCACGATATTCTCTGCAAAATCGCTCGTCGCCAGATGTTCGGCAACCAGTTCACCAAACGATCCGTGATACAGTATATATATCCGTCCTTCCATAGCCCCTAAATATGATCAAAATCTGGCAATATATTAAATTTTTGTACCGGCATCGGTTAAAATTCATTTCCAGCAGAGCATCCGCACTTAAGCTGAGATACGCGACATAACTGTGGCTTGCTAATCCAGGTATCGCTCAACGTCTTTATAATCGAACTCTTCGGTCTCAAGCACATTATTTACAAAGTTGAACAGCTTCGCTCTTGTCTCCTCAGAGATATCGGGATACCACACGGGAGAAGCAACCACGAGCCCGCGGAACGCATAAAACGGCTGTATCACCTCCAGCAGTTCGCTATCGCCCGTCTCAGCCAGGTATACATCGAAGAACAGGTTGTACAACCGTCTGAAATCCCTGTCTATACACTCACCATCGGTCTTCAATAGCCCGAAGAAGATGTAATTTATGCTCATCGCAGTGATATCGTCCGCAGCTTCGCCCCATTCGCCTCTACTACGATCCAGCAGTGTGAAATCCGTACCCGTCCGGAACATTATATTCCATGGATGGAAATCGCCATGCACCATGCAAAGCCGATCCGTCTTGTTCTTCAGTTTCCAGCGCCATTCGATACACCGTTTCTCTATATCCATCAGCTTCGTTATGTACTTCGCGGGATAGCTGTCGGTAAGCCCGAATATGCACTCGCTATGACCGACCAGTTCTCTTATCCGGCGTATGTATAACTTAGCATCCTCCCGCTTCTCTGCGTGTATACCGGCGAGGTAGGAAGCCAGAGCCTCCACTCGCTTCTCGTCCTCCTCTCTCAGTCTCGCGCCTCCTCTCAATCTCTCAAGGTCTTTTACGTACTCTGAACCTTCCACCTTCTCGCACAGAATGAAATATTCAACAGCGTCACCTGCGGATTTCAATCGCCCATCTGCTGTGAAATAGCCCACATCGAGCGCTCTCACATGCCCCGGCAGTGAATTGAACGCATGATACTGCCATATCAATATTTGAGCGCGATCCGAGAGATACTCGTGTCCGAACCCGTCTTCACCCCGCAGCGAGGATATGACGACCTCCTTACGCGCTCCTCCCGCGGTCTCAAAAGTGACGAAGTAGGGCTTACCATAACCGAAGCCTTTTATCTCCTCCTCTCGCCCTCCCGCTTCTTTTATGCTCAATATCCGCAGAGAAGTACCCAGTCGCTCCTTCAGGTATCTTTCTATCTCCTCTTTCATGCTTATTTATATGTTGTTCCTGAACTTGTTTATTACTTAATGAAGATGAAATGACAGGGATAGTTTCGTATGGGGTTTATGTACCTTCGTACAGGATACGCGTGGAGGATATAGCGAAGCAATGGGGAGAAGACCCTGAGATAATAAAATCAGGACTGATGGTGGAGAAGAAGTCTGTACCAGACCTTGATGAGGACACAGTAACCATGTCAGTTGAAGCTGCTCGAACTGCGATACTGCGTGCGGGTCTCAATCCTGCGGATATAGGTGCCATTTACGTGGGCTCGGAGAGCCATCCTTACGCCGTGAAGCCGACAGCAACCATTGTTGGTGCGGCAATCGGTGCATCTAACACTTTTACCGCTGCGGACTTCGAGTTCGCATGCAAGGCAGGAACAGCAGCCATACAGACATGTATGGGATTAGTGGCGCTGAAGAAGATCAAATATGGACTGGCAATAGGCGCTGATGTCGCGCAGGCGAGTCCGGGTGATGCCTTAGAGTATACTGCAGGAGCGGGCAGTGCAGCATATATCATCGGTGATGAGAATGTAATAGCAGAGATAGATGATTTCGCGTCTTTCACTTCCGATACACCCGATTTCTGGCGACGTGACCTGCAGAAGTATCCGTCTCATGGTGGTAGATTCACCGGCGAGCCCGCTTATTTCCGGCATATCATATCAGCCACGAAGGAATTGATGGCTAAAACTGGACTGCAGCCCGCTGATTTCGATTACGTCGTATTCCACCAGCCGAACGGCAAGTTCCCACTGAAAGCGGCGAAGAGCCTTGGATTCAACGCAGAACAGTTAAAGCCCGGTCTGATGGTCGCTCATATCGGCAATACGTACTCGGCTTCATCGCTTATCGGGCTTGCTGCGGTTCTTGATCACGCACTGCCGGGGCAGCGGATACTTATGACCTCTTTTGGCTCTGGTGCGGGCTCTGATTCATTCGCTATCACCGTTACCGATGGCATCGAGACGGTGCGGGATAATGCACCGCGGGTAGAAGATTTACTCACACATGTCAGATATGTGGACTATGCGGGTTATGCTAAACATCAGGGTATGATAAGGATGTGAGAAATGAGAGAAGTAGCGATAATAGGTATCGGGAACACCAGATTTGGTGAGCTCTGGGACAGGTCTTTCCGTGATATAGCGGTAGAAGCGGGAGTTAGGGCGATAGAAGATGCGGGCATAAGCGGAGATGAAGTGGAAGCGCTTTACGGTGGCAATATGTCTGCCGGCAGGTTTGTGGAGCAGGAGCACATAGGTGCGCTAATCGCAGATTATTCCGGTCTGGCGAGCCTGCATATACCGGCAACGCGAGTGGAGGCAGCCTGCGCGTCCGGTGGGCTTGCATTGCATCTGGCATTCCTCGCAGTCGCCTCCGGGTGGTATGATATCGTGATAGCAGCAGGGGTGGAGAAGATGACAGATGTGAGTGAAGATATAGCAAATGACCTGCTCCTGTCTTCGGTGGATCGTGAATGGGAGGCTATCTGCGGCGCCACACTGCCGGCACTATTCGCTCAGATGGCGAGAGCGCACATGGAGAAATACGGCACCACCGAGGAGCAGATGGCGAAGGTGGCGGCTAAGAACCATGCCAATGCGGTTCATAACCCGATAGCGCAGTATCGGCGACCTTTATCCATAGATGCTGTGCTGGCATCACCGGTCGTTGCCGAGCCACTACACATGTTAGATTGCTCAAGCATAGCAGATGGCGCCTCTGCGGTCGTCCTCTGCCCGGCTGAGGATGCAAGGCGATATACCGATTCACCGGTATATGTGAAAGCTTCTGTTCAGGCGAGTGACAGTATCGCACTTCACGACCGCAGGGAGATCACAACGATGGATGCAACAGTATTTGCAGCACGAGAGGCATATAAGCGCGCTTCTGTTGAACCTTCCGGGATATCAGTTGCCGAGGTGCATGATTCATACACAATCGCGGAGATAATAGCGATAGAGGATCTGGGCTTCTTTGATAAGGGTAAAGGCGGTGTAGCGACTTTAGAAGGTGAGACGGAAATAGGCGGTAAGATCCCGATAAATCCCTCCGGCGGGTTGAAAGCGTGTGGTCATCCACTTGGCGCGACCGGTATAAGGCAGGTCACAGAGATTGTTACACAACTGAGGGGCGAAGCAGGTAAGCGTCAGGTACCCGACGCCAGCACAGGCTTAGCCCACAATATAGGTGGCACGGGTGGTACCGCAATCGTCCATATACTATCCACGTGAGTGCGTACCATTACATTTATATGCAGTACCTGACTTCTATTACATTACTTATTTTAATATTGGTGCACATTTATAGGAGGTAGAGATGGACAATCTGTTCGAGGGTTTAGTGGAAGGCGGAAGCAGGATATTCGCAAACAAGGAAGTGCTTCGCCCAACATACATACCAGAGAATCTACCACATCGGAAGCAGCAGATAAAGCATCTTGCTAACATACTCTCCGCGGCGCTCAGGGGTGAGACACCGTCAAATATAATGATTTATGGTAAGACAGGTACGGGCAAGACCGCAACGGTGAAGTATGTGAGCAAGGAGCTGGAGGCGATGGGGCGGAAGATGGGCAGCAGATGCTCGCTGATTTATATCAATGGCGAAGTCTTTGACACCCAGTATCGAATTTT
>JAODGV010000117.1 GCA_025464425.1 Methanosarcinales archaeon
ATAAGATCCTTACAGACCAGTGCCGGGCATCTCTTATCCTTTATATGTGCCTCATACTCCTCACGGAAATAGCGGATGGTACTGAGAACAGGATTTGCTGCCGTCGTGCCGAGTGCGCACAGTGATGCACTCTTCATCACCTCTGCGATCTCCTTCAGCAGCTCTATATCCCCCTCCTTCCCGCGTCCCTCGACTATAGCATCCAGTATCTCCCTCATTCGTTTCAGACCTTCGCGACATGGCACGCATTTGCCACACGATTCATCACAGAGGAAATCCACGAAGTAGCGTGCTATATCCACGATGCATGTGTCCTCATCCATTACTATCATACCACCTGAGCCCATCATCGAACCCAGTCGTGTGAGTTCATCGAAATCAACCGGCGCATCGAGATGCTGAGCCGGTATCACACCGCCCGATGGACCACCGGTCTGAACCGCTTTGAACTCCTTGCCACCACGTATACCGCCTCCTATCCTGTATATTATGTCCCGCAGTGTCGTACCCATGGGCACTTCCACCAGCCCGGTATTATTTACTGCACCAACGAGCGAGAATATCTTCGTGCCTTTGCTCCTCTCTGTACCGATTGACCTGAACCAATCCGCTCCCCTCTCTATTATCAATGGCACATTCGCCCAGGTCTCAACATTGTTCAAATTGCTTGGCTTGCCCCATATACCACTCTCGGAAGTATGTATATACTTTGGTCTCGGCTCTCCCACTTTACCTTCTATCGCAGTCATAAGCGCGCTGGACTCCCCGGATACAAAAGCACCTGCTCCCCTGTGGATGCATACATCGAACTGGAATCCAGACCCGAGGATGTCATCACCGAGGAAACCGTATTCCCGTGCCTGATCAAGTGCGATTCCTAAGTTCTTAACAGCCAGTGGATACTCCTGCCGTACATAAACGAAGCCCTGATGCGCACCTATGGCGTAAGCGCCGATGATCAACCCCTCAAGAACCCTGTGCGGGTTACCTTCCATGAGTGACCGGTCCATATAAGCACCTGGGTCGCCCTCATCGCAGTTAACAACCACATACTTCGGCTCGCCGGGTGCGTTTCGTGTAGATTCCCATTTCCTGCCAGCCGGGAAGCCACCACCTCCGCGCCCACGCAGGTCCGCTTTCTTAACCTCTTCAAGTACCTGCTCGGGCGTCATATCCTCCAGTGCCTTCGCCAGTGCCTGATAGCCACCTATCGCGATGTAATCCTCTATATTCGTTGGGTCAAGCCTGACATTATCGCCGAAAATCAGCCGTGTCTGATATTTATAGAACGGTATCTCCTCTTCTTTTGCTATCCGCTCGCCGGTATCGGGATCGGTATAAAGCAGCCGGTCAATGATTTCGTTACCCTTTATCGTCTTATCTATTATCTCCGGTACATCTTCGGGCTTAACATTCAGATAGCATATCCCCTGTGGATAGATGACGAGTATCGGTCCGCGCTCACAGAACCCGTGACAGCCGGTTCTTCTGAATGCCACATCCAGACCCTGGTTCTTCAGTTCCGCCCTTATCGCTTCTGCAACGGCATCACTACCGGTAGCAACACATGCGGTGCCGGAACACAGGGTTATGAGTGGCTCATCGGAACGACGCTTCGCTAATATTGATCTCTGTAACTCTAACAGATCCTTTTTACTCCTGATTCGCGCCATTTCTCACTTATAACATTCCAGCATACTTTTCACCGCTGATGGCGTTACCTTACCGTGATAGTCACCATCTATTACAACAACCGGACCCATAGCACAACAGCCAAGGCAATTCACGCGCCTGAGCGTGAACCGCATATCGGATGTTGTCTCACCTTCTTTTATTCCAAGGCTCTCCATTATCCGATCCATAATCTTCGGTCCACCGCGTACCTGACAGGCAGTGCCCAGACATACCTGTATCAGGTGTCGCCCAAGCGGGTTAAGACTCATAGCCTTATAAAAAGTCGCTATGCGGTATATCTGACTCTTCGGGATACGCAATTGCTCACTTATTCGCACAATGGCTTCCTTTGGTATCCAGTTGAACTCTGACTGGATATCAAGTAGCAGCTGTATAAGAGCACCACGCTCTCCTCTGTATCCCTCTATTATCTCATCCACACGATTAAGGTCTATTTCCACCATCCATATATCACGAATTAGAAAGAGGGTGGAATAAAAGCTTTTCTATTTTTCACGCTTCTTACTTAAAGTGATGAAGAAAGTAGGTATCGCGGACACGACATTTGCACGTTATGATATGGCTGCTGTGGCGATAGAAGAGCTGAAACAACATGCATCTGTTAAAATAGAGCGATACACGGTACCGGGCATGAAGGACCTGCCAGTGGCGGCGAAGAAGCTGATAGAAGAGCGTGGCTGTGATATCGTGATGGCATTTGCCATGCCAGGGCGCGCAGAAATAGACAGGCTATGTGCACACGAAGCTTCCCTTGGCATAATTGCCGCACAGCTTCTCACTTCCACACATATAATAGAAGTATTCGTGCACGAGGATGAAGTAAAGAACGATAAGGAACTGGCATGGCTCGCGGAACGACGGGCGAGGGAACATGCGCGGAATGTGATAAAACTGTTATTCAAGCCACAGGAGCTGACACGGGATGCCGGTATGGGCAGGCGCGAAGGTTTTGAGGATGCAGGTCCTCTGCGGTTATGAGAAAGAATAAAAAGCAGAAATAAAGTAATTATCATGGGGAATGAAAGTACTGATATTTGAGCCATTCTCCGGTGCGTCCGGGGATATGATCATCAGTAGCCTGTTAGATCTGGGTGTAGACGAATCGAAGATAGCAGATTCAATTGCTGCGTTCAACATCGGGATAGAGGTGGCGGAGGTTGAGAAACGGGGTATTGTCGCTAAAAGCATACGATTCATCGGCGATGCGGGAGAGCGATCCTACACGGAACTTGTCCGGCTGATAAAGGATAGCGGGCTGGATAATGATATAATAAAGAATGCACTGTCCATACTGGAACGAATAGCCGATGCAGAGTCGAAGATACACGGAACAGAGAAGCAGAGACTGAAGTTCCATGAACTCGGTGCTATCGACACAATAGGCGACCTTGTAGGTAGCTGTGTTGCATTCGCAGCTATCAACCCGGATACAGTGATGAGCACGCCGATAGCTGTGGGTATGGGCTATGTAGAGACCGAACACGGTATCCTGCCGGTACCAGCACCCGCAACCATGGAAATACTGCGAGAGACATCATTGCTCATTCAGGGTGGACCTGCTCATGCCGAACTGCTCACACCCACCGGTGCGGCTATACTCGCGCATTTCGTCCAGCGTGCTGTAAACTCTTTGCCTGCGATGCGTATCACCGCTACGGGTTACGGTGCCGGCTCAGCAGAGCTACCGATACCAAACGTTCTGAGAGTGAGTCTGGGTGAGCTCGATACGGTTACGGGGTTTGCAACCGATATGGTGGGTGTTCTCGAGACGAACGTTGATGATGTGACAGGCGAGGTTGTGGGTAATCTCGTAGAGGTTCTCATGGCAGAAGGTGCGCGAGATGTGACGGTTCTACCCGCATTAATGAAGAAAGGGCGATTCGGGCATGTTATCCGTGTGATCACATCAGCTGAGGATATACAGCGTATGGCTCATATTATCATGAAGGAAACCGGTACACTGGGTGTTCGCGTGATGCATGTGCAGAGACACATCGCCACGCGAGAGAAGCGGGAGATAAATCTGCGGATAAAAGGCGTGGAACGGAAGGTGAGTGTGAAGATAGGTAGAGATGCAGGCGGTGAAATCCTGAATATAGCAGCGGAATTCGAGGATGCGAAACGCATTGCAGGTGAATTGAAGTTACCGCTCAAGGAAGTGATCAGGATGGTGGAATGCGAAGCACGCAAGAATCTTTTTCTTTTTAATGCTTATTAATATTATGC
>JAODGV010000118.1 GCA_025464425.1 Methanosarcinales archaeon
TGTCATGAGTCGGCCCGAAAATAGATATTGAAATACACAGGACTCTCTCCAGAATAAGGGCATATAACTTCAGAATAAATATCTGCACCCCCTGAGAATGAAGATACAGATAAGTGCGAGGGGTATAAATAACATACCTGTGAATCCGTTCTTACATATAGCGTCCAGTCCTTCTTTATTCTTCCATTCCCCGTTAATCATCGGGATTAAACTCCTGAGCAGGAAGAAAGCGGGTAACAGGAGTAGCAGAACTGACATCCCCCGAATGATAAATATGAGCGGTACAAACAGGATAAATGTACATGCAGTCAATAGAATGTAAATCAATGCCATCTTCTCCTTCCCAAAGATAATCACGAGATTCCTTCTGTTCACGGACAGATCCGCATCATAATCCGGGAATTCACGAATTATCTTCATCGCCGGTACATCCACAGCCCACGGGAGTGCAACGATGAGAGGAAGCCAGCTCAATCCGTGCTGAACATAATAACCTGCAAATACAGGGAGAATAAATCCGAGAGCCATGAATATCTCACCAAACCCGCGATATGATGCCTTTATCGGTGGTACTGTGTATAATAGACCGCACAGAATACCGATTACGACAAGGGGAATAGTTAACCGTCCGGTATTAAGATGGAACTGTAATATTACACCAGGCGGAATTGCAGCGATGAAGAAGAGGAGAGAAGCAATTAGAACATGCCCCCTGGGTAAAAGTCCCTCCACCAATACCCTCGTCCCTCCGGTTGTCGTGACACCCACCCTATCGCCACCAACACGCCCTGTATTTATTCTATCCGTTTCGTAATCGAAATACTCGTTTGACATGAATGTCCCGTTCGTTATGAAATAGGTTATAATAATCGAGACAGTAAATACAAGCCAGTCTATTGTTCCTGCTTCTGACCATGCGATAGCGGTTCCGAGAAAGAATGGTAAGAATACTGTTGGATGCTTGTGCAGTTCCTGCACCCTTATCCATGCTCTTACCCTCTGGGGCATATCATTCTTAAGCGAAGTTTTTATTGAAATAATAGCTTTATAACAATTAGATGGTAGGGAGACGGAGGCATAGATATACCATTGTCGGCATTGATCCCGGTACCACGCTCGGGCTCGCCATGCTTGATCTTGATGGCAATCCTGTCGAGGTGTTCAGTTCGAAGAATTGCTCATTCTCTGATGCTATAAGGAGGATAATATCACATGGTACGCCTCTGATTGTCGCTTCTGACGTTTCTCCCACACCTTCCATGGTGAAGAGGATAAGCAATGCCCTCTCGTCTCATCTACACGAGTTACACGAGTCATTATCAATTGAGGATAAGATAGCACTGACGAAGGACGAGCGTTACACGTACCAAAACGTGCATGAGCGAGACGCGCTGGCTGCATGCCTGTATGCATTCAAGCATTACAGTAAGAAGTTCGCACAGGTACGTAAGAAGACCCCACCGGGTGTGGATGTGGAAGAGGTGAAAGCGCTGGTGATTAAGGGTGTATCTATAAGTGCTGCAATCAAGAGATTGATAGGTGAGCAGCCTGCATCGTATCCTGCGCCAGAGGGAGAGGATAAGCATTGCAACCATACAGAGATGAATCTGGCTGATGCGAAAGAGCACATACAGCTATTACGCAGTACAGTTAAGGCGAAAGAGCGTGAGATAGAGGCTATTCGCGAGCATAATGCCGCTTTGAGATCAGAACTTGAGGCGAAGAATAAGGAGATAGAGAAGCTGCGTGCACGTATAGCCACACTCAGATCAGAGCTAAGGCGGGAGATAGAGGCGATGGAGGAGATAAAGAGGCGAGATAGTGTGATAAAACGATTGAAGAGCGAATTAACCGCTAAGGATGCGAAGATAGAGGGTTTACGACGGATAATAGAGGAACTGAAGCGTGGCAATGAGCCAGACATAGAGATGGAAAACGGTAAGAAGATAAAACTGATAAAATCGTTTACAAGGGATGCGATTCTGGATGTTGATCGGAGATACGGTATCAAACGCGGGGACGTGGTATTCATGGAAGACGGTAGTGGTGGCGGCAGGAACACTGCGGAACTGCTGGTGAATAAAGGCGTATCTGCCGTTATTTATGGTAAGGAGATGTCTCATTTCGCAATTGAGCGGTTCTTTGAATCGGGCGTACCTGTATTCTCATGCAATGAACTGCCGGTGAAGGTGAGAGGCGATTTCGCATTCGTTGACCAGCACATGCTGAACATGCGTGTGAACGATTGGCGGAGCGATAAGCAGCGTGTGGAGAGGCGAATCGTATTTGTATAAGAAGAGGCGAGACAGCTATGTTAACCGGACGTGTAAGAGTGAAGATATGTGGCAATACGGGCGTAAACGATGCCATTCTGGCTGCTCGTGCAGGTGCTGATGCCATTGGCGTAATAAATGTTGCCAATACACCGCGTTACGTAAGCTTAGAAGCGGCAAAACGCATATTCCGGTCGCTGCCACCTTTTGTGGCTAAGGTCGTGGTTGTCGTGCTGGATGCCCCGGATGCGAGCGAGCGTATAGCTCAGATAGAAGCTACGGGTGCCAATTACGTCCAGCTACACGGTGATGAGCCGGTGGAGCTCGTTGAGGATATACGCAGCAGCATGAGTGATCGCATTGGAATAATAAAGAAGATAGGTGTGGGCAGTGATAGAAATGCGTGTGTGGAACGTGCGAAGGCGTATGAAGATGTCGTGGATGCTATACTGCTTGACACCATTGCAGGCAGGCAGCTCGGAGGAACCGGTAAGAAGCACGATTGGCGTATAAGCAGAGCGATTGTGGAAGAACTGGATACGCCGGTGATACTTGCTGGTGGCTTGACGCCCGAAAACGTTGCCGTTGCGATTGCAGAGGTCAGACCGTACGGAGTGGATGTCTCAAGTGGTGTTGAACGTGAACCCGGGCATAAAGACGGAGAGAAGGTGAGGGTGTTCATAGAAGCCGCGAATAAATCCGGAAATATCAAAGATTGGAGTGGAACTTACCCGTCTGCTGCTCACCCCTCAGCTTCTTTATACCCTCTGCAATATCACGCAAAATAGCACCTTTACGGTCTATCTTGGCTACCAGTACTCGCCCGGTCTTATCCCAATGCCGCTTTGGATACGCCTTGTCACGCTCCACTTCGGGTTCAAGATTGAGTCTTCGAGCCACCTTCTCTATCTCCTCTACCTTTGGTGATTTCAAGCTAAGCCTCTTCGGTACCGCCCGTCCCTCGCGCCGTGTATGCCCGGATGCCAGATTAGCCGGCCAGATAACTATCTTCTTCACGATTCGTCATACCTATCCAGCACATAAAAAGCTTTCTGGCTGCCGCTGACGCTTACTTTGTATAGGATTCTGCGAAGTCACCCACAATCGGCAATTTGTACATCTCCCCGCTATACGCCTTGAACATCAGTATCAACCACAGTATCAGTGAGATTATCCATATCAACCCGCTAATGGCTGAAAAGATAAAACCACCGAACCACCAGAAAGATGCACCTATCGCACCAAATATCCATCCCAGTACCGATAGCGGTAGAAAAGTCGCGATAGACTGCATCGCATGAAACCGCACGAATTTGCTCTCCTTCTCAAGTACTAAAAAGACAATACCCGTTATCCAGCCCAGGACATAGCACAGAACTCCCGCTATATTCTCTTCCAGACCCATACCTGTTTTTGCCATTTTTATCTCCTCGTAAGTATGAAGTACGAGAGGTTATTTAAGTTTATGGTTTATACCAGAAAGGCACATATTAACATTGCGCGATGAAATAATGGTGAATTCGCCTGTCGGTAGTGAGTTCTGGATGGAACGCCAGTGCAATTATATTACCCTGCCTGGCTGCGACAATCCGGTCTTCCGCACCGAGTCGCGCCAGAACATCCACACCCGCTGCTACGTGCGTTATACATGGCGCACGGATGAACACACCGGGGAAAGGTTCATCAAAGATGCTCAGTTTCAGCGGTGCCTCAAATGATTCACGCTGCCTGCCAAATGCGTTACGCTTTACCCGTACATCCATCAGTCCGAGTAATAACTGCCCCGTCCTCTTCACTGCTTCATCGCCCTCCTTCGCTAACAGGATCATACCTGCACAGGTACCCAGTATGGGTATACCTGCCTCTGCCGCTTCTCTCAGCTCATCCGCGATTCCTTCGCGTTCGATCAGCCGTCCAATCGTGGTGCTCTCGCCGCCTGGTATGACTATTGCATCACATGTGCTTACAATACCATGGTGTTTTATAATGACCACTTCCCCCCGCTCGCCTCTCTCCGCCAGACACGACTTCAGTGCTTTTACATGCTCATCCACAGCGCCCTGTATGCCTATTACCCCGATCTTCACGGCTATCCTCCTTTCCTTTCCTCTGGTTTCAAATAAATTACAGTAGTTCCGTACTTTTATAAGTCCAGATCTAATTGTAGCGGTGTGACTTAAAGTAGTCGGTGAAGGTGATACCAGCACCATTGTGCTTTATTTCTATTGATATGATTTATATCATTTACGATGGTGAGCGATTCGGGGCTAACGTCGGCGGAGAAGAAGCTATTGCTTGCATTCCAGAGCGGAGTGCGCGAGTATGATCCCCTGGCACTGGCTGAGCGCACGGGTACAAACGAAGATGCCGTGATGCAAACTGCGTTTATACTCATGCATAAAGGGTTCTGTGATGTTAAAGAGCGTCGCAGAACTTATTACAGGCTGACTGCGGAGGGAGAGGAGTATGCAAAGGAGGGTCTGCCGGAACGGAGAGCACTGCGGTTATTACTGCGGAATAACAGGCAACTGCCAGTTGAAGACCTGAAGTCAGCCCTTGGTAAGCGTGTGAATATAGCGATAAACTGGCTGTTGAAGAAGAACTGGGCTCATATTGATAAGGGGCAGGTCATATCAAACTACGATAAGGAACCCCCTTACGGACCCGATGAGGAGATACTTCATTCTCTGGCTGCGGAAGGTCAGAAGGAGCTATCGGAAGAGGAATCAATAGCGCAACTGATCGCACGGCGACTGGTGAATGCCGATACGCGAATAGAACGCCGAATAGCTATTACTGACAGGGGTATGGAACTACTTGAGCACGGTATATTGATAGAAGAGGAGATAGCGCAGCTTACACCAGAACTGATAAGGACATGGCGAGGTCGAAAGTTCAAGCGATATGATATAAGCATATCCGGGCGGGCGGTCTTTGCTGCTAAGTTACATCCATATCAGCGTATACTGGATCGCATGAGGCGTATATTCACGGAGATGGGGTTCGTGGAGATAAAGGGGGACCTCATCCAGAGCGCGTTCTGGAATTTTGATGCATTGTTTGTGCCTCAGGACCATCCTGCACGTGAGATGCAGGATACATTCTATCTCGGTGTGAGACGCAGGATAGATGCACCGGAAGAGCTGATAGCAAGTGTGAAGGCTATGCATGAGCATGGTGGCGTGTTGAAATCTTCGGGCTGGGGTGGCGAATGGAAGCAGGAACTGAGCGAGGAACTGTTGCTGCGGACTCACACCACCGCGGTCACCGTGCGATACTTAGCTTCGCATCCAGAGCCACCGGTGAAGGTATTCTGTATTGGACGGGTCTATCGGCGCGAGACCATCGATCCGACACACATACCGGAGTTCGACCAGCTGGAGGGTATCGTCATGGATCGCAATGTTACATTTGCCAATTTACTGGGGTGTCTGGCAACATTCTACCGTAAGATGGGTTTCCCTTATATACGATTCCGACCCGGTTATTTCCCTTATACCGAACCTTCGGTTGAAGTGGAGGTGCACACAGATAGGGGCTGGATAGAGCTTGGTGGTGCCGGTATCTTCAGAGAAGAGGTGACACAACCGATAGGGGTGAAATACCCTGTTCTGGCATGGGGACTCGGTATCGGACGTTTAGCAATGATCAGTCTGGGTATGAGCGATATAAGGGACCTGTATCAGCCGGATATAGAATGGCTGAGACGAGCATGGATGTTGCCCGCACGTGAGTGAACTACCCGTATCGCAGGAACTTCATGATTCAACAAAACTTGCAGATGGATGAGTGCCCGTAGTGGTTCCTATGTCGCTCCCGCTGCATTACCGGCTTTAATCTCTATCAACATCACTCATCCCCGCTTTTCATCGGACTGAAAAGTAGAATGATAGAATACAGAGAATTGCACCGGTTACGATGTACCCAACTGTAATATCACGTTGTTT
>JAODGV010000119.1 GCA_025464425.1 Methanosarcinales archaeon
ACATAATTCAAGGTTCACGCATCAGGCTCATTTGCCAATTTCATTGTTTCAGCAATTGCTGTATTGATTAGTTCTCTTTTAATATTTTCTCTTTATGAACCCGTTGGTTTAAATTATAGAGGAATTATTGTGGATTATCCAGCCTACAATGCAAATCTGACAGGAGCAATCAAATAAATCAACGGAATGCCTATTAATTCTTTTCATGATTTAAGAGATGCTTTGAAATCAATAAAACCGAACACAGAAATAATAGTTGAAACAACTGATGGAATTTTTAATCTTACTACTGTTAAAAGACCTGATGGAAATGCATCGTTCATAGGAATATCAGGCCCGTATCAAACATATTATGAGCCGAAAAATCGCAGTTTGGCTAATTATTTGAATTTTATTATGATGATGCTAACATGGATTTTTGCTTTAAATCTTGGGATTGGCATAGTTAATTTATTGCCAATCAAACCTCTTGACGGCGGTTTGATTTTTGAGGCAATCTTGAAAAGATTTTTTAAGAATGGAACAAGCGCCGCAATAAAAATTGTGTCCTTTTTTATGGCTGCAGTTTTAGTTTTTAATATTCTCGGACCTCTTGTGATTTAGATGAGAATAATAAAATACTTTGATAATGATAAAGAGTCAATTATTGCTATGAACATTTTTGACAGTATTATTGCCTCTGTTTATTATCCATGGCAGTTGGACAGGATTGAGGTTTTTATTTCTGATAGTAGCAGGTGCGATGTCTTTCTTGAAAATAATATTGCAAGAATATTCATCAGCAAAAAAAATAAATTTATTCAGGAGCGCGATAAAAAGGGAATTGAAATATTGATTTTATATAAACTGTATTCGCTTATATTAAAGTTGCATGGATATGATTACAGCAGAATTGATGTTCATATTGAGAGAGAGAAAAAAATATTGTCGTGCATAGAGGATTTTTTGGTAAGCAGGAAATTGGCAAGAAATTTTTTTGATTTAATCTTTTACAAAAAATTTCATGAACTTTCATCAATAACTGTTGATAATTTTTTTAATTGGTTTAAGGCAAATTTGAGTTGGCTTGTGTTTTATAAAATTGATAATTATTATGAACAATATTTAAAGGATATGGCAAAAATGAAAACTCCTTCTCATTTTCAGATAAGTTGCGATATTTTTAATTTTATTAAAAAACTTATAAACATAGGAAAAGAATTTGAAATAGAGAGCGTTAGGCAAATAATTCTTGAGCTTAGGAGAATTAATATAAATTTTTAAATTAAAATAATCTTTGATGCCCTTGTAGCTCAGCAGGTAGAGCGTCTGGCTGTTAACCAGAAGGTCGTAGGTTCGAGTCCTACCAAGGACGCATAATGAAAAGCAAAACCGAAATTATTTTAAGCATGTTTGACATAAAGAAATTAAACAACAAATGCAATGAGCCAAACTGTGAAAATAAGCCAAAAAAAGAGAAATTAATATATGAGCAAACTGTCCGAAGAGGGAAAAAAAGTTTGGTCAGTTTATATTTATGCAACAAGCACATTTGCAAAGCAAATAAACTTGTAACAAAATTAAAAAGCATAGAGCCAAAAGTTGTTATTGATATGGAGGTTAATGATTTGAGATAGCGGGGCGGAATTTTGGGGACGGTATTCTTTGAAAAGACCGTCAGCTCAGCCCGGGAGAGCACACGATTGATGCGTTTTCATCAATGTGAAGCTGAAGACCGTGGCGTCGCGAGTTCAAATCTCGCCCGTCCCATAAAATCAGTGAGTTGCATGACAAAAGAAGAAACAATCAAAGAGTTAATGAACAAGGTAGAGCATATTAGAAACATAGCAATCGCTGCGCATATTGACCATGGAAAAACGACATTGACAGACAATCTTCTTTTTGGCGCTGGAATGCTTTCAGAGGAATTGGCGGGAAAAGCATTATGGACTGATTTTGAGAAGCAGGAACAGGAAAGAGGCATCACAATTTATTCTGCTAATGTTAGCATGGTTCATAATTATGAGAATGAGAATTATTTAATCAATCTTATAGACACGCCCGGTCATGTTGATTTTGGTGGTGATGTGACGAGGGCACTGCGTGCAGTAGATGGCGCTGTCGTGGTTGTTGATGCGGTCGAGGGTGCAATGCCGCAGACCGAGACAGTACTGAGGCAGGCGATGAGTGAGAACGTGAAGCCGGTTCTCTTCATCAACAAGGTTGACCGGCTGATAAACGAACTGAGACTGGATGCACGTGAGATGCAGACGCGGCTCGCTAAGATAATAGACAAGATAAACAAGCTCATACAGGGCATGAATAAGGAGAAATATAAGGAATGGAAGCTGGACGCAGCAAAAGGCAACGTCGCTTTCGGGTCCGCATTATACAACTGGGCTATTAGCGTGCCCACGATGAAGGACACCGGAATCGGCTTCCGCGAGGTATATGAATACTGTACCGCGGGCAATATGAAGGAGCTGGCGGATAAGTGCCCTGCGTATGTCGCGGTTCTTGATATGGTAACAGAGCATCTACCAAACCCGGTGGAGGCGCAGAAGTATCGGCTGCCGGTAATATGGCATGGAGATGTAAATACGAAGATAGGGCAGAGCATGGTCAGCTGTGATCCAGACGGAGAGGTTGCTTTTATGGTCACCAGTATCTCGGTTGATCCTCATGCAGGAGAGGTAGCCACCGGACGGCTGTTCAGTGGTAGTATAGAAAAGGGCAAGGAGCTCTTCGTATCCGGTGTGTATAAGAAGAACCGCGTGCAGCAGGTGAGTATATACATGGGACAGGAACGTGTGGAGGTAGAGCGAGTCCCCGCAGGCAACATAGCGGCACTGGTGGGCATAAAAGATGCTATCGTTGGTTCTACCCTTTCCTCGGTTGAGATGGTGCCGTTTGAGAGTATAAAGCATTACAGTGAGCCTGTTGTCACAGTCGCGGTGGAAGCGAAGAGCACGAAGGACCTGCCGAGGCTGATCGAGGTACTGAGGAAGATAGCGAAGGAGGACCCGATGGTGCGAGTGGAGATAAACGAGGAGACGGGTGAGCATCTGGTCTCTGGAATGGGCGAACTGCATCTTGAGATAATAACAAATCGTATTAACCGGGACGAAAACATACCGATAATCGTGTCGCCACCGATCGTTGTGTATCGTGAGACGGTACAGGAGCATGCGGGTCCGGTTGAGGGTAAATCGCCGAACAGGCATAACAAGTTCTACTTCGAGGTAGAACCGTTGAGTCACGCCATAGTGGAGAAGATAAAGGCAGAAGAGCTGACCGTCGGCAAAGATCGTGTAGCATTGCGTGACAAGCTGATGGATGCGGGCATGGATAAAGAAGAGGCGAAGAACGTCGTTGATATAATTGAGGGTAATGTGCTCATTGATATGACCAAAGGTATCCAGTATCTGAGAGAGACGATGGAACTGATCCAGGAGGGTTTCAGGGATGTGATGACCAACGGACCACTGGCGCATGAGAAGTGCCGTGGTGTGAAGGTGAAACTGGTGGATGTGAAGTTGCATGAGGATTCTATCCACAGAGGACCCGCACAGGTGATTCCCGCGGTCAGGAACGCACTGCTCGGTGCTATGTTACTCGCGAGAGCCACCTTCCTCGAGCCCATGGTGGAGGTATTCATAAGCATACCGCAAAACCTGTTTGGTAATGTCACGCGTGAGTTACAGAGCAGAAGAGGGCAGATACTGGATATGCAGACCGAGGGCGAGATGATTAGTGTGCGTGCGGAAGCGCCGGTCGCGGAGATGTTCGGCTTCGCAGGTGATATCAGGTCGGCAACGGAAGGCAGGGCGCTATGGAGTACCGAGTTCGCTGGTTTCAAGCAAATACCACAGGCATTATTCGTGGAGAAGGTGCTGGAAGTGCGTAAGAGGAAGGGTCTGAAACCCGAGATGCCGAAGCCGGGTGATTTCCTGTCCACCTGAAAAGAATGGCTAAGAGGAGAGGATCAGGTCCATCAGCGTTTTGCTGTCCACTTCCACACGCGTTCGCCATCCGATGAATAGCGATTTCTCGTCCTCTTTCAGGTATCCCTGCCGGATGTACCGTTCAATTGCGGAAGTAACTCTGCGGCGTGGGAATTTATCAGCCAGGAAATCTTCAACGGATTTCCTTGGCGCTTTGCCCTGTTTCGAGATGATGTAAGCCAGTGCTGCGGATAGCATAGCCAATTCATCTATTCTGAGCCCTGAGGCTTTATCTGTCATCTGTTCCTTTAATACAACCACGAAACGATCATTCTCAGGTTTTGCTTCTTTTGCTTCATCTTCTCTTAGCCGTCGCACTTCCAGTCCGAGTTTATGGATAATAGAATTAAGTACTTCGATTATCTCCATGAAATCATCACCCAGTGCCTTCTTTAACTCCCAGCCTTTGACACCGGGCAGGTTATGCCGCCGGAAGAATAGCATCTGTGCTGCTTTCTTCACTTTGCGTTCTGTTCTTGCCGCTTCTTCCTGTTCCATTTTAACCAATCTTCATAGCTAAGTGCAAGAGGTACAGACCTGTTCGCAACACCTTCACGCTGACCGTGTGTGATGAATATCTTCTCTTCCAGCGGTTCTATATCAAGTTCAGCCCTGCCTTCACTCACAAGATAGCTGGTCAGATATGCTTTTCGCACACTATCCTCGAAATTATCAGTATCGTAAACGAAGTCGTAGTACTCGGTTTTACCGCGCATTTTGAGCTCGTTCTCCACACTCGCCAGCTCTTCCTTAAATTCGGTCTGTGAGAGTATACGTAGCGAAAGCAGGTCATTTAGCCCGAGTACGCCCGCTTCTGGTATCGGTTCAGCCTCTAAAGCACTCCTCCGCTCGCACAATGGTAACAGAGCATTCCAGTACTCGATGCTCTGTTTCAACCGTTCGGTGGTGAGGCTATCAAGTGATACAATGGGATGCCATGCTTTGAGTAATACCGATGCAAGCTGAACCGGCTCCATGAGCCTCAACTTGAGTTCGATCAGAGCGGGGTCGATGTAAAACGATGCTGCACGATCTCTTATCCATTTGCACTGGAGTTCTATCACCTTCGTCAGCTCTGATATCGCCTCGCCATCTAAAAGCAGGTCATCTATGCTCTTCCAGCGCTTTATATATGCCTTGAGTATAGAGAGGGAACTCTTAACGTCCAGCTCAAACGGGTCTATATCCGCACTCTGCACCGTCTTGCAGAATTGTATCAGCCGCAACAGGTCATCCGGCTCTTTAGTATGTGTATGTGTATGTGTATGTGGCATCATTACCTCCTCTCCTTTATATAGGGTAGCAAGCCACCGGCGAGTATGATCTCCTGCTCTCGCTTTGAGAGCTGGTAGTCAACCTTGAATTCGTGCTCCTTGCTTTTGTTATATATGGTTATCTGCTCATTATTCACGAGGCTTCGCCTCACGGCTATCAGCTCAAGTTCGTCACCCATATCTATTGCATCGTAGTCGGAATGCGAGTTGAATAACAGTGGCAGTATGCCGAAATTGACGAGGTTAGCCATGTGTATACGTTCGAACGACTTTGCAATCACTGCCTTTACACCCAGGTATGCGGGACACAGGGCAGCATGCTCACGAGAAGAGCCCTGACCGTAACTATCACCGGCAACGATGATGTTATACTTACCTCTGGCTCTGTTATCAATCGCTCTATCATAAAAATCACGGTCCAGCAGTTCGAATACGTATTCGGCATAGCGAGCAATGTTCGATCGGTACTTCAGCCTGCTCCCTGCGGGTATTATATGGTCGGTCGTGATCTTATCGCCGAGTTTTATCGTTACAGCACCGTGGATTGTATCAGGCAGGGGTATGAACCCGGAGGGTGGTGCACCCATATTGGGACCACGGTATATCTCCACATCCATATCCTTCTTCGCTGGCTGGATAATCATACTGTCATTGATGTAAAGCGCCTGAGGCAGTGATTCAACTGCGGGATAGCTCTTTCTGAAGTTTCGTGGATCGGTGATCTCACCGGTGATAGCAGCCACCGCAGCAGTTTCCGGACTCACCAGATACACCTTTGCCGTCTCTGTACCTGAACGCCCCATAAAATTACGATTGCTTGTGCGTAATGATACGGCATCGTTGTGTGGTGCGTAACTGTTACCGATACAGAACCCGCAGGTGCATTCTGCGATTCGCGCTCCCGCATCAATGAGCGAGGACAATCCACCCGCGCGTGCGATATTCGCGAGTACCTGTCTTGAGCCCGGGGCGATTATCAATTCCACGTCGGGATGTACCTTATTACCTTCAAGTATCCTCGCAACGGTCATCAGATCCTTGAACGACGAGTTGGTGCAGCTACCTATGCATACCTGGTTCACTTCCGTGCCTTCCAGTTCTGCCACGGGCTTCACGTTGTCCGGGCTATGTGGGCATGCGGCAAGTGGAACAACCTCACTCAGGTCTATCTCCACTTCAGATTCATAATCCGGTGTATCAGCGTCTGCTTTGAGTTCTGACCAATCGTGAGCGCGTCGTTGCGCCTGCAAGAACGCGAGCGTGATCTCGTCGCTCGGGAAAACCGAAGTAGTGACGCCACATTCTGCGCCCATATTCGCTATCGTTGCTCGTTCGGGTACCGAAAGGGTCTTCACACCCTCGCCACGGTATTCAAATACATAACCCACATTACCACGAGTGGTGAAGAGTTGAAGGACTTTCAATGCCACATCCTTTGCCGCCACCCATGGCTGGAGTTTACCTTTGAGATTAAGCGCTCTTATCCTCGGGCACCGGAGATAAAATGGGCTGCCACACATTGCTACTGCAACATCGAGTCCACCTGCACCGATGGCGAACATGCCTATACCGCCAGCGGTGGGTGTATGACTGTCAGAGCCAAGCAAAGTCTTACCAGGTATGGCGAACCGTTCAAGGTGTACCTGATGGCATATACCATTACCGGGCTTTGAGAATACGATACCGTATTTGCGTGCTATTGATTTCAGATAGCGATGATCATCCGCATTTTCAAATCCCGCCTGGATTGTATTGTGGTCAACATAGCAGACAGATAATTCAGTCTTCAGATCTGATATACCGAGCGCCTCAAACTGGAGATACGCCATTGTACCGGTCGCATCCTGAGTCAATGTCTGGTCGATCCGGATAGCGATCTCCTCTCCGGGCTCGAATTTGCCTTCCTCTATATGCGATTCTATTATCTTCCTCGTTATGCTCATTATTTATACCGTAAATAATTTTGTTCTTCCTTTTCTTATTTTAATTAGCGATAAGATGGAGATAGAAAAGACAGGTGATTATATAGCAGTGCATGGCGATTTCGAGGTGCTCAGTTCGGCATTCTACAACGGTGGATACAGGCGTGCGCGAACTCTAATAAACCTGCATGTGCCTTCGGATTTTGATGACGATGCGGTTATGTACTTCGATTCTTTCGTCAAAACGTTGAAGCTGTCGCCGGAAACCACGGTGGGGATGATGACTGCGGTACCAGTAGCAAATGCGCGAATATTAAAAGAAGAAGAGGAGGGTATCACCGCTATTATAACTGCGGGTATATCGTCCGCAACAGTGAATATCATTCTTACAATTGACAAGCCGCTGTCGCAATCCGCAATGGCGAATGTGATGATAGTGGCAACGGAGGCGAAGACAGCCGCTTTTTATGACCTCGATCTGCGCGATTGCAACGGGGATCTATTCACCGGCGATCTCACGGATTCGGTGGTTGTTGCCTGCGCGCCTGTACGGAATAAGGCGGATCTATTCGCAGGTAAGGGTACAGAACTGGGCAAACGAGTATATGAAGTGGTAAGAGAAGGTGTAAAAGCAGCATTACAATCTCATAATGGATTGAGGATGGACAGACCCATCCTGAAGCGACTGGAGGAGCGGGGCATAACATTGCAGGCGATGGTGGATACGGCTCTTGAGCTCTATGTACCGGTGGAAGGCGAAGAGCGGGATATGGACAGACTCAGGCAGCGATTGGAAGCGATGATAATAGGTGAGACTGCGGATACAAACGTTGCACTGCTGCTTGCGGCTGCGATTCATGCCGATGAGCAGGAGATACAGAAAGATAGAGCGGGTAACGAAGGCAGTACAGATGCGGCATCCATTGTGGCTGATGAACTCATCGGGATTGACATTGCGGAATACATAGGTGGTAAAAGAGCTTTATTCAATTTCTTCTATTATGATACGAGGAAGCCGGGCATACTGCGCCGGCTGGGTGTCTTCATGGATGATGCAATCGGGGGATTGATAGCGGGCTGCATGAGCAAGCTGCTGCAGGAGCAATGAAAAGAGAGATGCGAGTGATAGGTATAGACCCCGGGACTGCGATAACCGGCTGGGGCGTGGTGGAGAGCACAGATGGTGTACTGAGCTCTGTTGCTTTCGGGTGTATACGAACGAGTCCGAAGCAATCGCGAGCCGAGCGATTGAAGCGTATATATGATGAGCTGGTTGTGGTAATAGAGGATGTGATGCCTGAGCGGATGGCTATTGAGAAGATATTCTTCAATATCAATGTTAAGACGGCATTGAGTGTGGGTCAGGCGCGGGGTGTATGTCTGCTGGCGGCGGCTGTCACTGGAGTGCCTGCATATGAGTACAACACCTCTGAGGTAAAGAGTATCATTACCGGTTATGGAAGAGCGACGAAGAGCGAAGTGGCGACGAGAGTGAAGGAACTGCTTCGGCTGGATGATATACCTAAGCCGGATGATGTTACTGATGCGCTCGCTATCGCCACGACAGATATATTCCTGATGGCACGAGCAGTGGACTCGAAGTCACAGTGTGCTGAGAAGGTAAGGCAATGAGCGTTTATGTGGTGAGGTTATGAGTGCTTCTGCAAGCGTTCATAACGTGCGGTGATGAAGACTCGTTTCGCAATGTACCGCACTTTCGATTCATCATTGTTGCATTGCTCCACGAGTTTAGCAAGTAATCGCGCTTTGTCCTCGCCTTCAAGCTCTAAATCTTGCATTATCGCTTTTATTATCCTGCGCTTGCCCTCAGGTTCTTCGTGCATCTCTCTGATGATTTATTATGATGTGGTAAAGGCATAAATGTAAAAAAATATGAACCTGGATAATAGCCCTGAAAGCGGGTGCGGATATGCCGGTGCAATACCTCCTCGCATGTGCCCGCATTCTTCATCGCAATCGCAGCGCTATTATCGAAGGTGTACAGCGTTGCTCAGCAGTGCGAGTGGAGGTGATAATGGCGAAACCTGAACGTAAACTCGGAATATGGGAGAAATACCTCTCATTATGGGTTATACTCTGCATACTCGC
>JAODGV010000120.1 GCA_025464425.1 Methanosarcinales archaeon
TCATGCGTGTAGCCGAACCCGTATGTATCTTTTGGCGTCCCTATTCGGCTGACCGCGGTCTCTATCTTAGCTGCAACATCCCTGGGATGCTTACCTGAATCGGCTGCTATGTAGAAATCCAGCGGGTACTCGCGCATAATAGAGATGTTATGTGCTTCTTTATCCACCTCTTTCGGGTTTATTACCGGTATTAACACCAGAGGTGCATCCATTCTACCGCCTATCCTGTCCGGTAAGAAGGCTAACGAGAAGTTCAGGAGTGCATCTAACAGAAGAATTATCGAGTCCTCATCACCATCACAGTTCCTCCGTTTCGCTGCATGGAAGAAAGGATGTGCATAACACGCAGAAGCACGAGTGAAGCCTATTATCCTGCCCAGTATGCCGGCGGAAGTGTGAGGCGCCAGTCCGAGAACGAGCTGCCCGATCAGATCCTCACCCGTTCTCACATTATAATGCCGTGGTAGCCCATAGAACCGCTCCAGCAACTCGTCTATGAATTCCGTAACACGAATGAGATAAGGAATAGCATTGACCGATATAATGATGTCCTGCTGTTTCAACTCCACTATCTGCGTATCTCTTCTCAACTCCTCGCCGTTTATATCGTATAGATAGCCCAGTTCTTTCGCACGTTTGACGCTCAAGCCTATCTCACTGAGCCGGAAATGCGTTAATGGTAAATTTGTGAAGTCATATCTGATTGTACCATCTTTATATACAAATACGCCGTGTTTTGCCCTCAGTATGCCCTTACCCAGGTGTTCAGGCACTTTATTACCCGAAATAAGCCCGGTTACACATTTTACATCCTGCTTAGTCAGTTCATAATATTCATAACCCAGCCGCTTTAACGTATCCTGATAGAACTGGTACAGGTCTATACTCACACCTCGCTTATGCCTGTTGTTTCGCGTTGCTTGCATTATATTCTGAGAGCCACACTTATCGCATACCGAATAGCAGGACAGGAACAAGTTGCCACAGTCTCTGCACCGTCTCAGCCCGACATCAACCTCTATCACCTTCACCTTCAGCGCATCCTTGAGCGATCGGTTCTTACCTCCTGCGTCACCCACCGGGAAGATGGCATTTGGTGCGGGGCTCATCATACGTTCTCGCGATTTCTCAGGTCTGCCCATCCTCATGCCGATTCGCGTTGGTGCTTTCGGACTCGTCTTCAATCGCACGGAATCATCTCTCGTCAATCTTCGTGTGATACCCAGGCAGCGCAGTAACGCATCCGGCTCCTTTATCGCTATTTGCGAACCTTCGCGGTGAGAAGTAACAAGCAAGCTCTCTAAAATCGCTCTCACACGGTTATCATCGGGTATTAACAATTTATCAGCCTGAATCACGCCTCGTTCGCATATCCACCCGGTAAGGAATTCACGATCCTCTGTGCTTATGTCCTCCCACAGGTATGTATATGCCGGGTGGAGTGGTATATCATAACGTGAAGAGATATCAATTGCCTCCTTCTGCGTTGGTATTCTTACACGCCACTTCGCCGCTTCTTCCGCTGATTTCAATTCCAGTTCCTTCAACCACCGCTCGTGTGAGTATGCACCTGGCTTCAGGAACTGACCCGCTTCCAGGAAATCACCATAATCCACAAGTACCTCACCAAGATCTACGATCTCGTCCACCTCGGCATCGGTGAATCCATCGCAACTCTCAAGTTTGAGCAGGTCACCGTTCTTCAATCTCACCACAGGACCCTCAATGGTGTCCACGGGCACCACACATGCCGCTTTACCCGGTAGTTCGGGCTTTATCTGTGTGCCGGGCGCGATGAATCCGAGCAGTGACATTGTAGCAGGATGCATACCAATGGCAGCGAAGCCTGAATTCCTCGCACGTCCATAACGTAGCCGAAACGAGCCTTTAGCCGATGGGCGACCAAATACGGGTCTACCTGCAATCAGATCCTCAAGAAAAGCTTTCTTCTTGCTCTCCCTCTTACTCTTTATCAGCGTATCCAGCCATTCCCAGCCATCAATGCCGAGCTTATCAACGTACCGCTTCAGCTTCGGAGCTTTCATCGCTATTCCTTCAGTCAGTACAAGCACCATCCCACCACGTATCCTGTTCGTGGCTACACGTTCGAGGTCTTTATAGCCATCCACCTCACGATCCTCCGTAGGATCGCCATCAATGCATATCGGGCAGTTTCTCACTATCAGTCTTATCTCATCATCGGAAGGTGTGTATTGCAGCCCTGCTATGCGTGCATATGCCGATACCTCGAGCACGTACCGCCATACCTCCTCATCACGCGGTGAATAATTAGCGAAGCCCATCCTCCGCCTTATATAATCCGCTGCGAGCACGGAAAGTGCCTGTGCAGTACCACCAGCACTCCTTATCGGACCAGAATAGAAGATCTTGATGTATTCGGTGGAATCATCGTTCAGCCCGATCTCTATGCGCGAGATACCGTCCAGTGGTGCGGCAACCACGCCCTCCGTCAGGATCGCCACTGCGGTTCTGACCGCGTTCTCAATGCTCTCACGGCGTTTGTACTGCCCGAACTTACCGGAAGCGAACTCAAGTGCTACTTTTAACGCTACCTCCTCACGGCTATAACCTTCATGCTCCAGTTCTCTTATCCGTACACCCACACCGCTTATACCGACCAGTGCTTCCACACGCTCGGCAATGTCACTTGTTATCTTTATCTCAGGTTTAAGTGCGGGATCAAGCCCCTTACGCCTCGCTATATTCGCGATCTCCAGCTCTTCAAATAGCCGCTTCTTCAAATGCTCATGATATATCAAGCGCTCAGCTTCAGTAATTTTTCTCATTGAGCTCCTTTGGTTTATATCCCTGTTGCCAGGGCTGCCTATCGTAACAGCTAAGAAATAGCTATTTTTAGCTTAAATAGATTATACATGCCCCATGGTAAAAGGATTCACGTGAGGATACACCGCATAGACCCGCAACAAATGGGATTGCCGGGAGGTTCATGGGGAGATTGAAAGAGATGCTGGCTGAGATGGAAGGATGCTGAGGAACTGAGAATGGTCTTAGATGAGGTTCTCTCCGCATGATGCCCCTCATCAGGGATTGGATGGTCTATCCCCAAATGAGAGGCGGCTTATGTGTGCTGCATCAGGTTGACTATGACAAATCTCATCAAAATCCTCTATTTACGTTTTGATTCTTCAGTCCTCTCCACGCATTAAATACTTCCGTATTGCATCCTCAACGTCTACCCTGCCTAAAGCATCTAAAATTTTTATATAGTCCGTTTTGATGGTAACTGTTGCCATTTCTTCTTTTGTTTATTCTAATCTAATAGCAGGTATCCAGTCATAATAAACCTTTCCGTTGGCATCTGTGAATTTAGTGCA
>JAODGV010000121.1 GCA_025464425.1 Methanosarcinales archaeon
GCTTTCGTTATATCTGTACTTCACCATGATTTTTTGCTATCACTATCGCTTAATAAATACTACAAGCTCGAGGGTATCGTAAGTTTTTTATACTATAATCCACAAAAGGATAAGAAATGGGTAGTGAAAATAGCTCTAAAGGGGATTTGAATAACATCTTGAAGGATTTGATGAATGGCATTCTGGAGGAAGAAGCGAGTAGCTATAACCTCAAACTGCTTGTTGAAGCGGTGGATACCGGTATCTTTGTATCGCCTGGAGCCACTATGGAGCTCATCAAATCGCCGGTAACGAAGGATGATGTGAGGGAGAATATCGGAATGCTGATAGAGATGAAGGTGCGTGAAGTGATGGGCGGATTATTGAATCGCGTTTTGATAAGACTGCATATAAATGCCAGGCGTGAAGTGGAGATACGGAATAGAGGTGTGCATGAAGCCGAGATATTGGAGGGTGACGTAGAAGATAACAGGCTGAGGGAGGATCGAGTTCAGATACTTGAGGAGAAGTCTACTGTTATGTCCAGAACCGTGAAGCTCGCTCTTGAGCGTATAATGAGCACCAGCTAAAGCCGGCTTTTAAGCTCGGTGAGCACACGCGCCACCTTACCCGTTAGTCTATACTTCTTCATCGCTCTGCCTTTCGAGCCCGGGCGTTGTGATACCTCATATCTACTGCTGAGAAATCCATGCTCCTCAAGCGTGAGCAGGTGGTAGGATACAAGCCGCCTATCCACACCAAGTAGATTACTTATCTCGTTTATATGCAGTTGCCCATCTGTGAGTAATTCCACTATCTTAAACCGTATCGGGTGAAGAAGCACATGCACTTCCGATAGAAGCCCCTCATCAATTCTCTCCATCTCTATATCTATGTTATGATAAGCTTCAGGAGATTATAAAAAACCTTTGTTGTGCTTATATCTCAAAGACACAAATAATATATAAGCAGGTCTTTTTATGAGACGCATCTTCGTACTGGAAGAGCAGACGATAGGTAAAATTGCCGCAGGTGAGGTCGTTGATAGACCCGCATCGGTGGTCAAGGAGCTGATAGAGAACTCCATTGATGCTGGTAGCAGGCATGTCATCGTGGAAGTGGGCAGGGGTGGACAGGATTACATACGTGTAACTGATGACGGATGTGGTATAAGCGCGGAAGATGTAGAAGTAGCATTCCAGAAGCATGCAACCAGTAAGATACGGCGGATAGAAGATCTGCTCTCTTTGAAGACGCTTGGATTCCGCGGTGAAGCGCTACCGAGCATTGCTGCTGTCTCTCGTGTAGAAGTTAGCACACGACACAGAGCCGAGGATTTCGGAACTTATCTCCGCCTTGAAGGCGGTATTACGCGGGAACGCAGACGAATAACGCGTAGCACTGGCACCACAATCGAGGTGAACAGCCTGTTTTATAATCTACCTGCAAGGATTGGTACGATAAAATCCCCCTCCACCGAACTGAAGCATATAATGGAGATATTCACGATCTATGCATTGATATACCCTGCGATAAAATTCGAGCTCTTTCACGATGAACGATTGTTATTGAGCACTTCAGGCAATGGCAGGATGCTTGATACCATTGTCAGAGCGTTTGGAAGTACGGTGGCTAAGGAGCTCATCGAGGTGCATGAGAAGGAGCCCGAATCCAATCTCAGCCTCTTCGGGTTCATATCCAAGCCAGCAATATCTTACAGTACCCGGAAGTATATCTTCACGTACGTGAATCGCAGGTTTGTGAAGAACGAGCTGATGTTAAGGGCGATAAGGCGAGGCTATAAGTCCCTTCTGCCCAAAAACGCCTATCCGTTCGCAGTAATATCACTTCAAATCGAGCCCGCAGAGATAAATGTTAACATACATCCCAAGAAACACGAGGTCTCCTTCCTGCGCTCAGAAAAAGTCTTCCGATTCATTATCGATTCCGTATCCTCGACTTTACGCAGCGCTGATTTGATGCCCGAGATGGTACACCGGGAAGCCAAACGCGAGCACGAGCCTTTCGGAATGCCCGCACACAGGGCAGAAAAGAAGAGCTTCGGTCTTCAAACATCTTTTCAGACACCTGATGTTGAATCATCCACTCAGAGCGAAGATAGTCGCCTGGATATCCTGCCAGTACCGCTCTATCAGGTGCTCGACAGCTATATCATAGCCGAGAGCGAGCACGGGGATGTGATCATAATAGACCAGCATGCCGCGGCGGAACGAATAAACTTCGAGAAACTCATTGAACGATACGGGCAACGGATAGATAAGCAGACATTGCTCAGACCTTATGTGCCCAGGTTGAGTCCAAATCAGCTCGTTCTGTTACGTGAGAGTGAGCAATACCTGAGGGATATGGGGTTTGATATAGAAGCGATAGGCGATGGCAGCTGTATGATAAGGGCGATACCCGCTGTATTTCATGACATGGTACGTGAAGACGAGCTGATGGAGGTAATAGAGCGGTTGATCGAGGACAGACCCAGAATAGAGGAGCGTATAAGGTTATTATTCGCTACTGCGGCATGTAAAGCCAGTATAAAAGCAGGAGAGAAGCTGTCTTATGAGTCTATGCGGGCGATAGTGGAGGGACTGAAGAACACAAAGATACCCTATACGTGCCCACATGGAAGACCAACAATGATCAGACTGAGTAAGAAAGAGATAGAGAAGAGATTCAAGAGGCGATGACAGGGTTTAAAAAGATCGAAAAAATAATGCTTCTTTTACCTATCTCGCTCTCGCCTCCTTCACACGATCTATCAGTATATCCACAATTCGCTCGTCCACGCCTATCGGTCTGCCGTATATCAGCTCCACATCCCTGCCCATCTCAGCCCAGTCACCGGAGAATGCAGCCTCCAGTTTCTCTGGTATGTCCTCTGTTGTATGTGCCCCATCTGCCAGGAATACCGGTAATGCTATTATCTTCTTTATGCCACTCCTCGCAAGATCGCGCAATACCTCCTCTATACCCGGTGAGTTCAACTGCATGAATGCGGTCCTTACTGTTTTGAAAATCTCACGCATCTCCATTCGTCTTCGCAACTCCTCCATCACTTCCTTGCCATACGGCAATTTACTACCATGCCCTATCAAAACAACAGCCATATCCTCCTCTTCCGTCACCTTATTCTTCACTCTCCTTACTGTCTTCTTTTCATTAATTGGATACTTAAAATATTTTTCGGTTTTTTTCACGCCGTGCGTAAGGTGCACCTATATGAATATGACAATGAGACTGTAAGCGAACCCGCCGATAATGGCAGCCAGCGGGATGGTGATCACCCATGCAATGACCATCTTCTCCACCTCGGTCCATCTGATCCTGCGTATACTCTGGAAGAATGTACCACCGATGACCGAAGAGCCAATGACATGCGTTGTGCTCGCAGGCATGCCCCTCAAACTCATCAATACGATCGCAATCGCCGCACCCGTCTCCGCAGCGAAACCATGCTTCGACTCCAGCCTCGTCAATTTCCAGCCGAGAGTTCTCATCACCTGCCAGCCGAAGAAGAAGGTACCAAGCCCCATCATCAATCCACAAGTTAATTTCACCCATAGAGGCACTTCAAAGCATGGTATAAATCCGCCTGCAAGTAATGCTATTGTGATGATACCCATTGCATTCTGAGTATCATTCATACCATGACTGAACGCCATAAAGGATGCTGATATTGTTTGTAAATACCGAAATATGCGTTCACTCTTAATTGTAGGAGTATCGTAGAAGAATAAATGAAGTAGCCACGTTACAATTGATAGGAGAATAGCACCAGCAAGAAAACCAATAAGTGGTCCTAATATGATAGCAAGAAAAACACGATTAGTAAGTATATGCCAGTTTATTATGTGTAAGCCTCCTGCAAAAATACCTGCGCCCATAAGCCCACCAACTAATGAATGACTAACACTAATGGGTATGCCCAGTAAAGTGCATATAAACACCCATATAATTGCACCAAGTATGCCTGAAGTAATAATAAGAAGAGTTATATTTTCTTGAGGAATAATACCTTTACCTATGGTCTCAGCCACCTTCGTGGATATACATGCACCTGCGAAATTGAATATACTCGCAAGAACAAGAGCCTTAAAAGGTGTAAGAGCTTTAGTGGCTGTTACTGTGGCAATAGCATTTGCTCTATCATTTGCGCCATTGAGGAAGTCATAAAATAATGCTAATATAATTATGGCAATTACAATAATAAGAGAATCCGTCACTTATATTCCACCTTTCAATCTAAATATATCAAGTATGTTTGCTACATCCTCACACTCATCCATTATCCGTTCCAGTATGGATACTACTTCTCGTTGTAGCCATAAATCTTTTAAGAGACTGATTGAATCAACATCACGAGTTAGATATTCTTCTATCCACTGTCTGTGAAGTTTATC
>JAODGV010000122.1 GCA_025464425.1 Methanosarcinales archaeon
GAGATGACTACCGGGGCTACGCTATGAAATCCGTAGACCGGAGGTATCTGGTCGATACGCTCTGATCTTACCTCGATATCTTTAATTAGCCCAACTCCCTCATTCATGATAAAAAAATAAATCTATTGTTTAATTTAAGCGAGAGGGCAGTAGAGGTTATGGTTATAAATAAAACCGTTTTATGAACTCATAATTGCGCTTTATAGCGGCGTTGCCACTTATAATGTTGCCATGACCGGGCAGTAGCAGCTCAGTATTTAGCATTGATACCCTGTGTATGGAGTCCCTCAGCTCAGCTTCATTCCCGAAAGGCAGATCTGTCCTGCCAATGCCACGCTCAAAGACAAGATCACCGGATATCAGAAACCTCTCAACAGGCGAGTAAATGCAGATGCTCTCAGGTGAATGCCCCGGCGTATGCAGTATCTTCAACTCGCGATTACTGCCCAGCCTCAACGTATCGCGGAATTCCATATCCACATGGAAATCATGCATGAAGCTCATACAGAAGAACCGCGAGGCTTCTTCCATCATCATATCACGATACCGTGATTGCGATATATGTAATGCGACCTTAGCGTCATAGGCTTCTTTCATTCCAACAATCGCATCGTAATGGTCTGGATGGAGATGCGTGACCGCTATGACATCAATTCTGTTGATCTCGTCGTTCTCCAGCTCACGGATTCGCTGTTTGAGATAAGCACGCAGTCCGGGATCTATCAAAATGGTGATGTCACCTTTTATCAGGTATGTATTCGCATCGAACGGTCCTTTCTCCCTGTACCAGTATATACCATCCCGAATCATCATGTGTCATCACTTGCTTACTGAACAAGTAAGGGCAGTAATGTGATTAGAATGGATTCGATAATAGCCGCAACGAGGAGCAGCGGTATTATAAGGATGAAATATACCCACAAGCCTCGCTTCAACTCCCCGATCAAATCCCGCTCGTGTCTGTGCCGGAACAGCTCCCTGCCCAGCTTCAAGCCAATAGCCGTGGACAGCAAGAAAGCGGGTAGCTCGAATATCCCGTGCGGGATGAGAGCAATAAGGACAAATAAACCCTGCCTTTGAGCGAACCAGCCGATGAGCCCTCCATTGACGAACGCGGAGAATACCGGGAATATGCCTGCAAAAGGTCCCAGCATGATGTCCAAAAAGCATGTGAAGGTGTTATTAAGGAATATAACGAAGAAGAATAGCATGAATGATACCCATGCAGGATACGAACCGCCAATGTCCTTCATGCTCTCGCTCAGCTCCTCTATCCAGCCCAGAGCCACGTCAAATAGCTCATTGAATAGCCCAAAGTATCCAATAATGCCGGAACAGAGGAATATGATGAAGACTGTGAGGACATAAAGCCTGAGAGAACGCAGGTATGCACGTAGCTCTTCGTTCATTTTATTCTAATAACATTTACTATAATAAGAAAGATAAGAAAGATAGATGGAAGCAAAGATAATTTTATGTTGTGCCGTACTGGCACTTATTTTCGCTACTGTGATTACCAGCTGCAGCAGCGGCGGCGAGGCTGTGTCTGATCCTGTGGTGTACGTTATACGGATAGAAGATACGATAACAGAAGGTACGGCGATGGACGTGCTTGAGGGTCTGGCGGAGGCGGAGAATGCAAATGCCGAAGCCATTCTGATCGAACTTGATACTCCGGGCGGGCTGGTCAGTTCAACACTGAAGATAACGGAACGTATAATGAATACGAAAGTGCCGGTCATCACATATGTGACACCGAGGGGAGCGATAGCAGCCTCAGCCGGTTCGTTTGTGCTCGTATCTGGCGATATAGCCGCAATGACTCCGGGTACAACAACCGGAGCGGCAATGCCGGTATCAATAGGAATGAGTGGCAGAGAACCTGCGGATGAGAAGACCGTGAAATTCTTTGCCGAGCACATGGCAAGCATAGCGAATTCAACCGGTAAGAACGCGACGCAGGCGAAGCTGTTCGTTACAGAGAATGCGGTATTGAATGCGAACGACGCTCTAAAGTTCGGTATAATAGATATGATAGCGAACACCGAGCAGGAGCTCATGACGGAGCTGGACGGCAGAATCGTGGAGATAGGCGGTGAGAATATAACCCTTAACACGAGATACGCATCACTACACTACAAGGAACAGACCTCTCGTTCATATCTGTTGAAGGTGCTGAGTAACCCGCAGGTGGCGGTGATTCTCCTTATTGTCGGCTTGTATGGGCTCATATTCGGGTTCATGTCGCCCGGTACATATGTGCCTGAGATGATAGGTGCCATATGCCTGATATTATCGCTATACGGTATGGGCTTGTTCTCGGTGAATGCCTTCGGCGTACTCTTGATAATAATCGCGGTGATTTTATTCATCGCCGAGGCATTGACACCGACCTATGGGATACTCACCACGGGCGCTATTGCATGCCTGATAATAGGTGCGCTGATATTGCCGAGAGAGCCATTGCTATTTGATCCACGCTGGTTCTATGGTTTCGCAGTCACGATACTGGGTATCGGAGTAGCATCCGCAGTATTCTTCTTCTTCGCCATCGGTGCTGTATTGCGTGTGAGGCGGCGTCGCCCGAAGGTGGGTGGTGAGGAGCTTATCGGGCAGGTCACGAATGCATTGACTGATATAACCGAAGAGGGCGGGATGGTGAAACTGCGTGGTGAACTGTGGAATGCGCGAACCATGAATGCGGAGCGTATAGAACGAGGTGCGAAGGTGGAGGTTGTGGCACGGGAAGGGTTGACACTGATCGTCAGGAGGAAGAGCGAGTAAGCTTCCGAAACAAACTTATGTAGTTCATATATGCTTTAATAAATAGCAAAGGTGAAACGTGAGAATGGTAGAAGTAGGGGATGAGGAAATAAAGCTGGGTTTTGTTGTATCGGAGTTTCACAGGGATATCACATACCAGATGGAGATACTGGGGCGGGAGCATGCCGAATTCCTCGGTGCTAAGGTCGTTCATACGGTATATACACCCGGAACGTTTGATATGCCACTCGCTGTGAAGGCACTGCTTCAAAATAAGGATGTGGATGCCGTGGTCACGCTCGGCTGTGTGATCGAAGGTGCTACCGAGCATGATGAGATGATCGCAGCGCAGCTCACGCGGAAGATAATGGATCTCTCACTGGACTATGCGAAACCCGTCACATTGGGCGTATCGGGACCGGGCATGACGCGATTGGAGGCGCAGGAACGTGTTGACTATGCGAAACGCGCGGTTGAAGCCGCTGTTAAGATGGTCAAGCGAATACGAAACCTAAAATAGTCCCGAGAGGATTCGAACCCCTGTCACAGGCTCCAAAGGCCTGTATGCTTGACCACTACACCACGGGACTTATTTGATTGTTGAGTTACATTAAAATATATTTTAGATCCGAAGGTTGAAGATATGCCATATATCAGGTATCCGGTATTTACAGCGAGAGCGAGATCTCCCTCCATCTCCTCAGCTCCGGAAACGTCAGTATACCCACTGCGTCATCCACCGCGTACACCTTCATATTATCTATACCCACGCTTCTCAGTATCGGTGATAAGAGCTCCTCACGCGATGCGAGATTCACAGGCGTACCACCTGCCAGTGGCGAGAAAGCGGGCATTACTATCAGCTTCCTCGTTACGTCTAAATTACCACTGAGAAAGCATGGCAATCGCACACGCGCACCCACACGGTCGCCCAGCACGATAATTGGATGTTCATGCGCAATTACAACCACTCGCCCGATTCTCTCACTCAGTATCCGCTCAAAATCACGATTATGACCGTGTATGAAGAGCGTATCACCACACGATAGCGCATTCACAATCTTTATAGCGCCACCAAAGCGTTTCAGAGGACCCAGAAAGGTGTCATGGTTGCCCCTCACCAGTATTATCTCCTCCACGTAATTTAGTGCGAACTCGATGAACACGGGCACTTCATTCCATTCCTGTCGGCTGGATTCCGCGAATACATGCTTCAAATCGCCATTTATTATCAATCTGCTCACACAGCCACACTTCGAGATCGCTTTCTCCAGCTTACTCTCCACATCCCTCAATTGACCGGATGGGAGTGATATACCACTGTGCTCCATCAACGCCTCCTCATAGCCAAGATGCAGATCTGCAATGCATAGAGCATCTTCTGATTGTAGATATAACGCGGGAATACCTTCTATTATCATTTTTCTTTT
>JAODGV010000123.1 GCA_025464425.1 Methanosarcinales archaeon
CTCTTCATCGACGACCGCGAGGATCAGCTCTTTCCTCATGTTACGAGCCAGTCCAATCAGCCTGTACAGCTCCGTAACAGCAATCGAATCGCTCTCTCTGAGAATGCGAATGATGTATCTCGCGAGTTTATCGCCCGGTTGAGCGCCACGGGGATAGAGCCAGAAGAACTCTCTACCCGGTCTCACTGCGTAACCACGCTCTCCCAAATCTGAATAGACAATATATCGTACGAAGAAGTCGGGACTGGTATTGATAGCATTTGATAAGTACTCCTCCAGACCTTCCAGTCTTAACTTGCCGGTCTCAACCAGGAACACTACTTCCTCTGTTGATAGCTTCTCTCCGTCTATTACCACAGATCCATCTGATAGTCGGGCTTTAACATCCACGCCCGATCAAATCGTGAACATTCGCTCAATAGCTCTTCGCGCTCTGGCTGCTATCTCAGGTGGCACACTCACCACGGGCTCCTCCTTTTCCAGCGCAAGTGCTATATTCTCAAGGGTGTGCATCTTCATCTGCGGGCACACTGCTGTGTTCGAGATCGGGAAGAACTTCTTAGCCGGGGCTTCCTTATTCAATCTGTGAAGCAGTCCAATCTCAGTACCGATAAGGAACTCATCACCTGAGTCATGTGCCTTGCAGATCCTGACCATACCACTGGTTGAAGCGATGTAATCCGCGATATCCTGTACCTCAGGTATGCATTCAGGATGAACAACGACCTTAGCATCAGGATGCGCCTCCTTCGCTCTTAGCACGTCACTGAGCACTATCTGGTGGTGTGAAGGGCAGAGCCCGTGTTGGGGTACCGGTATGACAGTTTTGTCAGTCGCTTTCTGGACATAATATGCGAGATTACGGTCGGGACCAAAGATAACGGTTGAAGAAGACATCGCATTTACCACCTCTCTCGCATTAGCGGAGGTACAGATGCAATCAGCGAGTGCCTTACTCGCCGCGAGCGTATTCACATACAAAACGACTTCGGCATCTGGATACTTTCGCTTCATCGCCATCAACTCATCCGCATGCAACTGCTGCGCCATCGGGCATATCGCACCCGCATCGGGTATGAGGACTTTCTTATCGGGATTCAGTATGGCTGCGGTCTCTGCCATGAAATCAACACCGCAGAATACGACGATCTCGGCGCTCGTATCCATCGCCCGCCTCGCTAATTCAAGAGAATCGCCAACGAACTCCGCGATGTCCTGTACCTCCGCCCTCTGATAGTTATGAGCGAGTATGACTGCGTTCTTCTCACGCTTCAGTTGCTCTATCTCTTCTATCATCAATGCATTAAAGACATCTTTTTAATTTAAAGCAAATATTCTTTCATTTACGGTGAAACTACAATTAGGCTATGAAAAGGGAACTATTACGGTACACAGCAATTTCAAACTGCCACACACAGTATGGGATAGCCGAAGCGGCTGTTACCGGTGTCTTGCTCTGTTCTATCGTGATTTAATAGAGTACCTCAAGAGTTCTCGCATCGAGTACGAGGATAAAGTCTGCGATCTGGTTCCCATGCCACCGCATTTGAGTTCCAGACTGCAATTGCGTAAATATCAGAGCGAGGCACTGGAGACATGGCTACAAACAAAGACCGGCGTTCTGGTACTGCCTACCGGTGCGGGCAAGACCGTTATAGGTTTGAAAGCGATTGAACTGCTGAATGTACCAACACTGGTGGTAGCACCAACATTAGAACTGGTCAGGCAATGGAAGACCGAGCTGGAAGCTACCTTCGGGCTACAGATCGGTACATACAGTGGCAAGGAGCACGTAATAGAACCTGTAACCGTTTCAACTTATGATACCGCGTATCTCAGGGCGGAAGAGCTCGGAAATCGGTTCCTGTTCATTATCTTCGATGAGGTTCATCATCTACCGTCACCCGGTTATGCGAGCATAGCGGAGATGTTTATAGCGCCCTATCGGCTGGGACTGACCGCTACGTATGAGCGTGAGGACGGCTTGCATGAAGAACTGAACCGGCTCGTTGGCGGGAAAGTCTATGAGATAGACCTGCACAATCTAAGTGGTAAGCACCTGGCAGAATACAAGACCGTGAAGATAGTCACGGAACTGACCACGGCAGAGCGGCAGGAATACGAGAAATACCACTCGATATTCACCAATTTCCTCAAGAGGAACCACAGAATACTCAAATCGCGCGACGATTTCAGACGGTTGATAGTGATGCGTAGCGGTCGAAATGCGGAGGCGCGAGAGGCGTTAATTGCCCGTAATCGCGCACGTAACATCGCTTTGAACTCCAGATCGAAGCTGGATGCACTGGCTGAGATCCTTGATCGTCACTTCAACGAACGTATGATCATATTCACCGAACATAATTCGCTGGTCTATGAGATATCAAGGCGTTTCCTCATACCCGCTATCACGCATACGACGCCGGGCGAAGAGCGTGCGGAGATTCTGGATCGGTTCCGACGGGGTATCTATAACGTCATAGTGACTTCAAAGGTGCTGGAGGAGGGTATTGATGTACCCGATGCATCTGTTGGTGTTATACTAAGCGGAAGTGGTAGTAAGCGAGAATACAAGCAGCGGCTGGGTAGATTGTTACGCAAACGTGCGGGTAAGCTCGCAATTCTCTATGAAGTGGTATCAAAGCAGACGGTTGAGATGGATATCGCCAGACGACGCTCCATAAAACGAGCAACCTGACTCTGTTAGATTATATTGCGACATCCATGATTGCTTTTTATCTTTCAGGCTCATACACCTACATGGAAGCTGGATATGCAGGAAGGAAGGTGCAATAAATATGGAACCGGGTAATGCATTTATAATCGCTGCCACCGTTCTGCTATTATTCGATTTCGCTATCCTGTGTTCAGTAGCCAGAACGAAACGGTTCTTTGTGGCACTGCTTGCATGTGTGCTGATAGTCGGGGCATACTTCAGGCTTACCATGGCATTCGTCAATGATCTCTTCAGGCTGAGTGAGGTGTTCAGTTACAGCTCTTCCGGGCTTGATATTGCTTATAAGATTGGCGGTCCATGGATAGGCAGCAGTGGCTCGATGCTCTTTATCGCATTCCTGTTCTCTATCGTATATCTCATATATCGTGTGCATGGTGATGAGCACGAGTTCCACATAGCTGCATACCGTATACTGGACATCATATTGATCTCGCTGCTCATCATAACCTTATTAAATAGCCCGGTTGAAGGCCTGCCGGT